>JAQNCT010000053.1 GCA_029077825.1 Acidocella sp.
CATTATCATCCTCACGAATTGCATCCAACTCGGCAGCCACATCGCTCACCCCAAGTGTTGCCGCCAAACCTTTCACTGCCGTCTCGCGGGATATCTGCCCCGCATTAACCAGCGTCGAAATTGCCTGAGCTTCCTTCAGTCGATCATCGGCCGAGAGGGGATACCAACGCGGCCATCGCAGCGTCAGCCTCTCAGTACAATTAAGAGGTGCAATCGCTGTCCCCATCACCCGCAGCCGGTATATCTGCGAAGCCTGTACGATCATTTTAATTACCGCCAACACACCGCCATCGCCGTAGGAAATCCGTAAATTATCAGCCAGCCAGATCAACCCTTGATTCATCATCTCCAGCGCCCGGCCAGATTGTGCCGTCGTCAGCCGGTCCGCACTTGCGCGATTCCCATGCACCGCCTCCAGCGCCAACTCTCGCAAAGTCCTCACATATAAAATAACCGCCTCACTCGCCGTTCCACCAATCTCCAACAATTTGGCATCGCCTTTTTCCGAAACGACCAGTGCATTACCGGCACCTTTGACAATCTCAGAATCCCCAACCGCAGGCTCCTTAATCAACAATGTCGGATCCGAGCTATATTTCAGCCCCCTGCCAGCCTGACTAAGCTGATAATCTATCTCGATATTCGATTCGATAGCAGCACGGAACGTACAAGCGCCATCAATCCCATCACCGCCCGGCAGATTGCAAATCCATACCACCGGCACAAACCCCAACCCGTGGCCCACACTGCGGGCCTTATCAATCACTGGCTCTGCGAGTGCATCATTTACTAGCCAGGGCACGTACCAAACCTCACTCACCGCATCCCAGCTACGCTGAAACCAATAAGTGGCGGTCGCATTAATTCCCTCATAGCCCTGGGCAATCAGAGTTTCGCCATTAACCTGATAAAGCTCGTTTACAAGCATCAACGTATCAGGTGCCTGCGGGTCCCATTTTGGCGTTAAATACCAACTATCCAGCACCGACAAAAACACCCGCCCGTGCAATATCCGCAGCAATATCGCAACTGACCCCACCGATCCTTTAATCGCCGCATCAATCATCACTTCATTCAACCGCGTTTCACTGATAATATCGGCAATCACGCGTGTCAGTTCCGCATCGCCAGTTTCCACCGTCGGAAAATGTGCGTTGCTGAATAACAGTGCCACGGAATCTTCCACCACAATTCGGCACAGCCCATACCGGACCGATGGCTTGCGCATCCGCAACGGCACATACTCTCCAGCCGCATTGCGCTCCTCATGAAATTCATAAGGCAACCCGTTATAAATCGAACCATCCAACACCCGGCGGAGTATCTCTAACCGGCGCGCTCGCTGCGGCAGCGCACTGTCAGTCGGCACTGTTTCACAAATCGTATCGAACATCTGGCCCCAATCAATTTAGTGTCATCGCCCCAATAGCGGCACATTCAAACGCCGCGCTGACGCAGCACTGGTCGTCGCCAGCGTATTTACAGCGCGCGATAACGCATCCACCTGATCATCCTTGCCAGACTCTGGGAATGCGAGAAGTTCGCTTAAAAAATTCTCATTCCACGGCGCTGCCAGTAGCGTGATATTTCCCGCATCCATTTGCGTTGCCGCCGGCATCGCCCGCATAACCTTTGGCCCGCTCTCCACCGAGGCATTAACATTATAGCCCAGCAAGCCACTCGTCAGCATCGCCACCTGCGCCAATCCCGCTTGCCCAGGGTCTTGCGGCAACGCCACCAACGTCGCCACACCATCTGTCTTTGCAGTCGCTATAATCCGAGCCGCCACCTGTGACGGCGATGCCTGTATCCGGATGATATCCAATATGATAATTTTATTATCCAGCGCGACCCCAAGCTTCAGCCCCACCGTATAATCCGGGTTCCTGCCAGCACCCGGCAGGCTCGCCGCCAAATCCCAAGCCCGAATACAACGCGTGAGTTCCGGCGCTACCGGTATAATCTGCACGGTCTTTACATTAAACAACGCCGCGTCAGGTGGCCGAGGCCGTTGCTGATATATCGCCGAAAAAGCCCGCTCGCCCACTTCCACACGCCGCCGCGCAATCTCCTCAGCATCCTGCCAACTCGGCCACAACGCCTCACCTTCAGCCCGCCCCAGCGGATCATCCGTTTCGGCCAGTGCTGGCAAGCGCAAAACCTGCCAAGCCCCGCCCGCCTGCATCAACCTTCCTGCCAGATCATCCTCATGCCAGCGGGCCATCAACAGCACCACCCGGCCCTTCGGCTTCAAACGCGCCGTTAGTTCGGCCCGGTACCAATCATGCAACGCATCCCGGAAAACCAAACTCTCAGCTTCCGCCCAAGACTTCACCGGGTCATCAATCAATATCAAATCGGCCCGCCGCCCGGTAATCGGCCCGCGCACACCGGCAGCAAAATAGGCCCCGCCATTCTGCAGCCCAAACCTTCCCGCCGCCCGGCTATCCTTGGTCAGGCTCAATCCCAGGCTCGCTTCGTTCTCCAATATCGTTCGCCGCACCTGGCGGCCAAAATGTTCCGCCAGAGACGCCGTATGCGCCGTCGCAATAATCTGGCTGCCTTGATGTCGGCTCAAAAAATAGGCCGGAAACAAAATCGAACCATAAGTGGATTTCGCGTAACCTGGCGGCATCTGCACCATCAACCGGTCACACCGGCTCTCCAGAATATCCTCCAACCGGCCGATCAACGCCTTATGATGCGCCGCCGGCACCTGCCCACCCCGCCGCAAAACCGCTTCGGCAAACCCTAAAAAACTCTGGGCTGCCTCAGACAATGTATTTTACGTCTCACTCTCGTTGGGTAGATAACCAGTATGCCAAGATGTATAGTTCAAACTGGGGAATGTGGGCAAGCAATAAATAACATAATGTTAGAAATTATTTTCAAACCCTAAAAACCGTAGGCCACCCCAAAGGTCGAACTAACCTGCAAACTATTCGCCCCCGGCAACAGCGACCCAAAATTCGCGGCTCTCCCCCCGGTAAATGAATAATGCGTCAAACCCAGCCCAGCAAACGCGTGCCACGTACTGTTCAAGCGGTAATCTGCATCCAGCGAAACCCGCTCCTGCGCACTCGTGCTTGATGCACCACTGGCAGCTTCCGACGGCACCGTGATTGACCCGCCAATAACGGCCAAACCTTCCACCGAGGCGCTTACCACGAACGCTGGTCCCGCCGTCAGGTCCAGCCTCAGCCCGCCACCAATCAATCCGGCCTGATAATTCGCCCCATAGAATTGCGCACCGCCGCCAACATGGTTCCAGGTCTGATACCCCCCCGCCACGTAAGGAATAACCTCCGCCCCGCCCAACAGTGGCACGCCCAAACCTAGCCGCACGATCACCGTATTGTACGTGTTAGTGCCATGCACCGGTACCGCCTGGCCATGCCCATTCATAAACCCAGCGGAAAAATCATATTCAACATCGGCATAGGCGTCACGATAGGCGCCAAACCCCAAACGGCTGGCCCCCAGCGTCGCGCCAACCAGCGCCCCCGTGCCACTGGCCGACAATGGCGAGCCTTCCTGATACTGCCCGTAACCCGCATCGATCCCGATCCGGACCGTGCTTTCCGCCGCCATAATCGCTGTGTCAGCCGCCCGCGCACCAGTGGCAGCGAATACACACCACCCTGCCAACAACAACCCACAAAATGTCTGAACCCGAACCATCGACAAAAAAGCTACTCTCAGTCCATTAATAACCACATAATTTTATCAAACCACCCAGCCATCCGAAATTGTAAAATTGCCACAGTTCCAAGGAATTACATGTTGTTATCCTCTCACCAATGGCGGTAACTGGGCCCAAAGCTTCACAACGCCCCCCGCCACTCACGGTATCCATGACCATTCATTTCCCCCATGCTGATCTCATCGCCGGCCCGCCCGCCGCCAATCCGCCGGTTTTGCTAGCCGCTCTGGTCGTACTGATCAGCCTCAGCGGGCCTTATCTGTTCGTCATGGCGGGCATTCCAAACCTGCTCCTGGGCATCGCCGCCGCGGCTCTGGCTATTGCTGGCATCGTCACTGCTCTGGCCGCCGCCACCGCGCAAAAGCGTTACCACGCTGATAAACAGCCCCGGCCGCGCGCGCGCATCACCCCTGACGGCATTACCTTCCTCCCCAAGCCGGGCTCTGGCAATGAACAAGTCTTTACGCTTGAACACATCGCCGCCGTTCAACTGCTGCAGCGCGCTCTGATTGTGGACACACACAAACACCACCCCAAGCCCGGCCGTCACCGGTTGGTCTTCGGTCCGCCCTACGTCACGCCGCATGAAACCCTCTCTCAAGCCATCGAGGCTCTCAACGCCCGCGCTAAGCTAATCTCCGAGACCCAACCGAAGAACAACTAACCGGCGGCCCGCAAAGCGCTCACCATCATCGCAACTCCCTGTGCATGCCATCGTTGCACTGACTTATGGTCAGCCCCCAAAGTCGCAGCCAGCCGCCGCCACGTAAATAAATGACGGCCCGTCAGAGGGTGCACCAAAGCCCGCGCCCCCACCACGCGGCGCATCACATAATGACCATCTGGGATCAACCGCAGCCAGCCAAAAGCCTCATCCATATCAGAAATCGCCACCGCGCCCGGTGCTGGCGCCCGCAGTGGCGGCGCCTCCCAACCATAGGCCTCCAACGCCGTATGCACGATATCAAACCGCATCTGCCGCAGCCCCGTCGAATACCCTCGCCCCGGCATCGCTAGCAGTGTCGCCCCCGCAGCCTCAAGCCGCGCCACCACGCTCACCGCATCAATCCCGGCCATCTTGCCGCTGCATAATAATTTTTCTGTCTTATCAGTCGCTCCAACAACCGTCTGACAAATCTCAACATGGCGAAACCGACTCATGGCAGAACCCTCTCTCTTATTTAATTCCGGATCACAGCTAGCCACGCCCCGCCGTCAGCCTTGCATGGCTGTCCTGTCAGCGGCACGGCACGTTAGTAAAAAATTAGTTTTAACACTCAACACCAGAATTCAATTGTTAATTTAAATAACAAAACACCAACCGCAACCTGTAATTGCTCGCATCATCTTTACTCACGCGCGGCACGGCAGCAGCTACCGCCTCAAGTCGCATGACTGCCCTCACCACATCAGATCCCCATCAAAAAAATCTCCGCGCTGCCCGTCGGAGGTCGGAAACGGCTCATCCGACAGCAAGCCCCATGTCAGCGGATGCCCAGCCGGTAGCGCCCCCCTGTTCGGATCATCAGAAACAATTCTCGCAACTGGAACGACGAAAACCCGCTTGGGTGCCAGGGCGCACAACCGCCGGCCGCGCTCAATCACCGTATTCCTTGACAATCCCAGACATAATCCAATCGCTGACCACGTCTGGCCGTTACCGCGCATTTGCCTGATCACCTGATCCGCCGTTTCGGTCCACCGTCTTGCTGGCGGCATGCCACCCTCCATCGTTTGATGATTTTTGTTAGTGTATCTAACTTTTATTGTCAATAAATACTAACATGGCGTCACGCGGGCACCCGTGTTATAAAAATCATCATGGCAAAAAGACCCGTCTCCCCCGAATCCGTAGGCGCTCGCATCCGTGCTCTCAGGCTTGCGGCCAACCTCACCCAAGACGAATTTGCCGCTAAACTGAGCGTCTCCCGCTCCGCCATCGCTCAGTGGGAGACCGACCGTGCCGGTCAGGTTCGTGATAACATGGAGCGCATCGCCAAGGTGCTAAACACCTCGCTCGGCTATCTCGTCTCTGGCGAAACCGGGTCCCTGCAAGGCGATGAACTCGCCCTGGTGCGGCTCTACCGGGCCTGTTCAACCGAGGATCGCCGCCTCCTCGTGCTCACCGCGCGGCGCCTAGCCCGCAGTTAGTCGGCCAGGTGTAAGCGCTACGGTTCCAACACCCGTAATTCCCGGTACACGCCGCCCTCGCGCGAAAAATGCTGATTGTAAAACGGATCATTCGGCAACACCGCTTGATACCGCAGTTGCATCACCTTGTTTTCCAGCATGAACCGCGAAATCTTGCTTTCATTTAAATCACTTCCCCGGCTCATACTTTCCTGGTGCTCCAGCACCACGTCAGCCGCATAAATAATCTGCCACCCGGCACTGGTCAGCTTCATACACAAATCGACATCATTGAACGCCACCGCCAAATCCGTCTCATCAAACCCTGCAACCTCGTCAAATGCCACCTTGCGAACCAGCATACAGGCCGCCGTCACCGCCGAAATCTCCTGCGCCACCATGGCCCGCATCACATACCCCGGCGTATTGCCCGGCTGCCCCCTGAACGCATGGTCCGCAACACCGCCTACGCCCAATACAACACCGGCGTGCTGAATTGTCCCATTTGGATACAGCAACTTCGCGCCTACTGCCGCCACCCGATCGTTCATCAGGCATTCATTCAGCATTATCTTGAGCCAATCAGGATTTTTCACAAACACATCATTGTTCATAAACAGCAAAAACTCGTGCCTGGCCTGCTTGGCGCCAATATTATTCATCAACGAAAAATTAAACGGCTGTGCAATCCGTATCACCTGCGTCATCGGCAAATTCGCCTGCTCAACGCAAAACGCCTCAGCCGCCCCGCCCGTCGACCAATTATCCAATAGGATGATCTCGTAATTCACATCCTTGGTATATTTTCGAATCGCATCCACGCAGGCGCGCGTCTGTTCAACATGATCCCGAAACGGAATTAATATCGAAATGCCGGTCTGCTTGCGTATCTCCGCGGGTGGCTCCCAATTCACCTGATAACACGTCAACTCACCGCGCTTCTTCACATGAGCATTCAACTGCCGCCGGTTCAAATGCGCACTCACCGCCAGCTGTCCGGCATGCCCCGCATTTGGCTTGGCCGGCCCCCACGCCGCACTCGACGTCGCGGACTTGCGCCAATGATACAACACCTCCGCCACATGATGGATCTCAGAAGGTGCTAAAATCTCAGTCGCACGCAACAAAAAATCATGGTCCTGCGCGCCATCGAACAAACTGTTCAGCACCCCAATCTTCCTGGCCGTGGCAGTCTCAATCATCACAAAATGACAAATATAATTCAGCTCAAGCAAAAACCTGTAATTGAAATCAGGCTTAAAATGCGGCTCTGACAATCCGCCCATCCGGTCGATTTTATCCTCATCCGAATACAGCAGCTTCGCACCCGTTGCATGCTGCGCCCGCACCATAATCTCCACGGCACACGGCTCCAGCACATCGTCATGGTCGAAAAACCCAATAAACTGCCCCTTGGCACTCTTCAGCGCTTTATTGGTCGCCCCGCTAATCCCGGCATTATCGCGCAGTACAAAACATTTTATCCGCGGCTCATGCGCCATCAGCCGCTCAATCGTATCCGTCAGACCTTGGTCCTTGCTACCATCATCAACCAGGATCAATTCCCAGTTGGTATAGCTCTGCCCGCAAACTGAATCGATCGCCGTCAAAAACTCCCCAATATCAGGCTTGTAAACCGGGCACAAAATCGAAACCAGCGGCGCCGCTTTTGGCATTGCGCCATATTTCGCAATGGCCCGCGCCGAGGCCAGCGGTAATGACTTTTTGGTCCAAAACACATAATCGTTCAGCATGTACCGCTCGCCGGGCAATGCCGCCAGCAGCTCACGCCGTAAATGATACGCATAGGTAAATAATTCATCCGCCCGCGTAATCAGTGTCTGAATCCTCTGGCGCTCAGTATCACCCGGAAACGTCACCTCAATTGGACTGTTACGCAATTCATGCCGCCCCGGCATGCCGTAAAACGACAACACCAACCGCCGTCCGGAACGCAATTCGCTCGGCGGCGAAAATGAAAAACCGCATGCCCCGTCAGCCTGTAACGCCTCCGCTACGTCACCCCGGTACTGGTCCGCCACCAGTTCCGCCACCGGCACGCCGCCCACGCAGACTAGTATCTTCACCCCGCCTGACTTGAACTTCCCGCGACGATCGATATTCAACGCCCAGCCCTGGATCAAACCATCCACCAGCCCATCCATGCAGCCTTCAATATAACTCTGCCTCGTTAAACAAAAATGCAACTCCGGCATCGCCATCCCACTGCGTGAGGCCAACGTAATGCGAACCCCTTCCACCGTCGCAAACTGCAAAACATGCCGCATCCCATCTTGGTACAACAGCGGGATCGTATAAAAAAAACCTACCTGCGTATCAGGCAATTTCAGTCCCGCCACGTCATCGCGCGGCCGGTCACAACTCACCACATCTATAACCACGCCATCAATCAACACCCGCAATTTTAATTTCTCATGCGGCGCATTGGCATCAAATGCCCAGCCCTCAACCGATGCTTCATCGATCCGGTCAAGAAACCCTTTTACATCGCGGTGAAAATTCTTCGGCCCGGCGACAGGCTTCCCCCTCACAACCCTCCTTACTGGCGCCTTATCCAAGGGCTGCAATCTCCATCAGCAACGCCTGCGTCGTAATCTGCCGGCAATAGCCAGCATTATTCGCCAACGACATCTCATGACGCACCCGGCTCTGCGTCGCGCAGGCATCGGTCGGCACAGTTACCAAATACCCCAGATCACACGCATCACGCACCGCCGAATCCACGCATTGATCCGTCAGTGCCCCTACGATGATCAATTGTTTCACGCCTAAATTTCCAAGCAAGTAATGAATATTTGTCGAGATAAAAACCGATGACGACGTCTTGGGCAACACAATCTCATCACCAACCGGCGCCACCTCCGCCAGCACCTGCCCATCATGCGAGTTCTTGGTACAAAACATATTCGAAATCTTATAATCCAAACTCAAATCCCGGCCATCTTCGGTATGGCTGGCAATCACCGCAAACATCACCTCAATACCAACTTTCCGGCTGGCGGCCTGCAATTTTTGAATATTTGGAATCGCCCGGCTGCGCATTTCGCGGAAAAAATAACCATATTTCTGCTCAACGGCCTGTGCATCCATACCGGCATATTCGCCGCCGTGCTCCATATTATAATTCTGCACATCAATCACCAGCAGCGCGGTCTGGCCGGCCACCACCGGAATATTCCGGTTCAGTCCAAACTGTTTCAAATCCTGTCCTCCTCCAATTTATTCACCGCCAGCGGCAGCAGCCGCGCCAGCCTGGCCGCCCATTCCACCTGGCCTCGCACATCTTCAATCAAATCCTGGCGTATCTCAATCTCGACATAATCCAAGCCACCCGCCTCGGCATGCACCGGCACGCCATAATCAGTCTCATCGCTCACCCGGTATGGCTCATTCTCCGCCACCACCAAACCCGGCTCTGCCCGCAATAATTCTGCCAATATCCTCGATAAATCTGGGTTACGATGATACAGCACCGCCACCTGCATGGGCCGCGCCACCCCCAGATACACCGGGGTGAAACTATGCATCGCCACATACACCGGCTTGCGGCCCACATAACCCGCCAGCAATTTGCGTATCTCGCCATGGTAGGGCTCAAATATCTCCGTCTGGCGCAGCAGCTTATCGGCTTCACTCAGCGCCATATTACCCGGAATCTCAGTCGCTTCGCTCAGTTTCGGAAACGCGCTCGGCACGCGCGGCTGCCGGTTGCAGTCAATCACCAGCCGCGAATAGCGCTGAAAAATCGTCGTTGCATCCAACGCCGCCGCCAGCCGCCTCGTCACCTCCGCAATCCCGATATCCCAGGCAATGTGGCGCTCCAGTTCCGCCGCCGGCAAACCCAAATTCCCCAGGCACGCCGGTATTATCCGCCCGGCATGGTCAGCGGTCAGCAAAAACCGGCTCTCGGCCGAGGCATTCTCAACCCAGAACGGCGGCGGCTCGCCTGCAGCAAGTAAACCCATTCCAACCCCCAATCCGGCAATCTCTCAATTGTCAGTCTGAGAGGTTTTTACGCTCCCGCCAAGCACCGCCTCACCTCACGGCCGCCAGTTAATCTGCTCTGGCGCCACGTCTGCCGGGTCATATTCAATAATCTCGCCATTGGCTGCCGATACCCCGCTCAAAGTCAGAATAAACGCCCAATGGCTCACCAGCAGCGTGGTAGGCGCATCATCCCGCGCCCGCATCGCCGCCCGGAATCCTGCCGCCCGCTCGGTAATCGCCTCAACTGTCTCAAATTCGTCAGGCCACCAGCGATCCGGCAAATGGTCAAACTCATGCGCCGGAAACGCCGCCGCCAACTCATCCTTGTGCCGCCCCACGTCACAGGAAAACGCATAACGCTCCCGCACCTCATGCATAATCTCCACCGGCACGTCATGTACCCGCAGCACCGGCTGCGCTGTCTGCAAGGCGCGGGTATAGGGGGAGATAATCACCCTGGTGATCGCCTTATCCGCCAACCAAACCGCCGCCTGCTCAGCCTGCGCATGGCCCAGGTCCGTCAGCGCCGGGTCCTCAATCCCAGGGTCTTGCCGGGTCGCGGTAAAATGCAAATTAAATAAACTCTGCCCATGGCGGAGTAGATACATGGTAAACCCCTTCAGTTGCCGCAGCGTGCGCAGCGCCGTATGTCTTATCTATCATCATCTTGCCCAGGGGGTATTTTGCAGACCAGCGGATTACAAGGCATGGGCAGTTTCCCAATCATCATCGTCCTGTTCGGTGCCATCGCGGTATTCCTCATCCTGCGGCTGCGCAGCGTGCTAGGCAAGCGCGTCGGCTTTGAAAAGCCGCCCATCCCGCAAGGTCAGATGCAAGGCTTCGCCACCGGCCCCATCCTGGATTCCCGCCCCATCCCGCCGCCGCCCGGCACCCGCGCCGTGCCGGACCCACGTTCAGCCCTGGGCGAGCGCCTGATGGAAATCGTCAACGCCGACCCTAATTTTGACCCTCCAAACTTCCTCGCCGGCGCCGAAAACGCCTTCCGCATGATCGTCACCGCCTTCGCCGCCGGTGACCGTCCCACGCTGCAAGGCCTGCTCAGCCCGTCGGTTTATCAAACCTTCGAATCCGCCATCACCGCCCGTGAAGCCGCCGGTGAGCGTCACCGCACCGAAATTAAATCCATCATCTCTGCCACCATTGAAGACGCCCAGCTTATCTCCAACCAGGCCGCCATCATCGTCCGCTTCATCTCCGACCAGGTGAACGTCACCCTCGATACAACCGGCAAGCCTACCACCGGCTCCGAGGCCGTCACCGAAATCGTCGATCTCTGGACCTTCGAGCGCACCTTAAAAAGCGCTGACCCCGTCTGGCGTCTGGCCGCCGCCCGGAGCGGCTGACATGACGCCTAACATGACCGGCCTTAAAAGCAGCACCGCTGCTGCGCTATTGCTCTGCCTCGCAGGCTGCGTGCAACCCCAAACCGGCGCAATCCAGCAACCGCCCGGTGCCCCCTCGCTCACCGCCGTCCCCTTAGCCTCGCTCCCCGGCTGGTCCGATGACAACATCGCCGCCGCCCTCACCACCTTCGTACGCAGTTGCAAAACCATCCAGGTCATGCCGGCCGACCAATCGCTCGGCGGCAGCGACAACCCATACGCTCAACAAACCGCTGGTCAGGCCGGCCTATGGCAAAATGCCTGCAACGGTGCCGAGGCCGCCCCCCCCAACGACGATGCCGCCGCCCGCGCCTTTTTCACCGCTCACTTCACCGCTTACCAAATCGGCGATAACGCCCTCATCACCGGCTATTTCGAGCCGCAATATCTAGGCTCCAAAAACCTTAAACCCGGCTTTGGCGTCCCGCTCTATGCCAAACCCGCTGACTCCGCCCTGGCCAGCCTATCCCGCGCTGACATTGACCACGGCGCCCTAACACGAAAAACCCCGGTCACCGCCTATCTCGCTGACCCTGTCGATGCCTTCATGCTGCAAATCCAGGGCTCCGGACGCATCATGCTGCAAAACGGCACCATTTTACGCGTCGGGTTCGACGGCCAAAACGGCCAACCTTACGTCCCCATCGGCCACATCATGGTCGCGGCAGGCGACTTGCAACCCAACGATGTCAGCTATCAAACCATCAGCGCCTGGCTGAAAGCCCACCCGGACCAAGCCACCGCCATCATGGAACAAAACACCCGCTATGTGTTCTTTAAACCTCTAGGCCCCTTGCCCGACGATGAAGGCGCCCCAGGCTCCCTCGGCGTGCCCGTCACCGCCGGGCGTTCACTAGCCGTCGATAAGGCTGACATCCCGCTCGGCACCCCGGTATTTCTCAGCACCACCGACCCAATTTCCGGCAACCCGCTGAATCGCCTCACCATCGCTCAGGATACCGGCGGCGGCATCCATGGTGCCAGCGCCGCCGATCTCTTCTTCGGCTCCGGCCCGGATGCCGAGGCAACTGCCGGGCGCATGCAACAGCAAGGTAAATTATTCATTCTCCTGCCAAGGCCAACCCCCACCTCATGAGCCAGCCGCGCGTCGCCTTATTCGTCACCTGCCTGGTTGATCTGCACCGCCCCAGCGTCGGCTTCGCCGCCATCGCGCTGCTTGAAGCCGCCGGCTGCCTGGTCGAAGTCCCGCGTGCCCAAACCTGCTGCGGCCAACCCGCCTATAACGCCGGTGACCGTGCCACCGCCCGCACGCTCGGCCTTGGCATCATCGCCGCCTTTTCAGCCTATGATTATATCGTCGCACCCTCAGGCTCCTGCGCCGGCATGCTCGCAAAGCACCTGCCTCATCTGTTCGACGATGACCCAAATCTACGCGCCAAGGCCGACGCCCTGGCCGCCAAAACCTTCGAGCTCACCGCCTTCCTCACCGATATTATGCATTTCACCCCCACCCCGCCGCCGCTCCCCACCACCGCCACCTACCATGACAGTTGCGCCGGCCTGCGCGAGCTCGGCGTGAAATCTCAGCCCCGCACCTTGCTGGCCTCAGTACCAGGCCTCACCCTCACTGAAATGTCAGACCCTGAAATTTGCTGCGGCTTTGCTGGCACCTTCTGCATCAAATACCCCGAAATCTCGACCCGCATGGCCACCGACAAATGCGCTGACATCGAAGCTACCGGTGCTGAGCTTCTCCTCGCCGGCGATCTCGGCTGCCTCCTCAACATTGCCGGCCGTCTATCGCGTCAAGGCTCCAGCATCGACGTCCGCCACATCGCCGAAGTTCTGGCTGGCCCCGAAGCTTCCGCCATCGGGAAACCCGCCATTTAATCCGCCAACAAAACCGCTTTGCCCACACCCTTCACCGCCACTTCGCCGGTCGAATGCACTCTCAGCGTCCCTGTCATTTCAACAATTTCACCCAGCCCCGGCTTGGCGGTCACATTTGTCACCTCCCAGGCCATCGTCGCGCTCTCCCCCATCCGCACCGCCTTGCGAAATTTAAAACTGTAATCCAGCCCCAGCGCAGCACCTTTGGTGGCCAGATATGTCGCCGTCATCGCCATCATCATCCCGGTCGATTGCGTGCCGCTGATAATCAACCCGCCAAACCGGCCTTTTGTCGCAAAATCTTCATCATGATGCGCCGGGTTGAAATCCCCCACCAACGCCGCAAACGCCCTGGCCCCCGCCTCATCAAACGTCACATCCTGCTCGAATCTCTCCCCAACACTCAACCTTGCCATGAACATCTCTCCATCCCACCACCCCCGGCTTGCCCGGTTTTACCTCCCATGGCACTGGTTTTCCACCGCCGCAATTCTGCCGTACAAGGCGTATTGAAGCACCGCATTTTCATATTGCATGCCTTTCTGAGGAGACCATTTTGATCAAGCCGCTGCGTAAAGCTGTCCTGCCGGTTGCCGGCCTTGGCACCCGCTTCCTGCCCGCCACCAAGGCCATGCCCAAGGAAATGCTTCCGGTGGTTGATAAACCTTTGATCCAATACGCCGTTGATGAAGCCCGCGCCGCCGGGATCGAACAATTCTGCCTGGTCACCGGCCGCGGCAAAACCGCCCTGATTGACCATTTTGACATCGCCTTCGAACTCGAAGCCACCCTGGCCGAACGCGGCAAGCGTGATGCTCTGGTTTTGCTGCGCGAAGAGGCCATGCCGCCTGGCTCCATCACCACGGTGCGCCAACAGGTCCCGCTTGGCCTTGGCCACGCCATCTGGTGCGCCCGCGCCTTCATCGGCGACGACGCTTTCGCCATCCTGCTGCCTGACGATTTGGTACTCAGCCAAACCCCCTGCATGCAACAGCTCGCCGATGTCTATCATGAAACCGGCGGCAACGTTCTCGCCGTCGCTGAAGTCCCACACGAGCAAACTAACCGCTACGGCATCCTCGATATCGGCCACGCCGATGGTAACCGCGTCGAGGTCAACGGCCTGGTTGAAAAACCTGCCCCCAAGGACGCGCCTTCCAACCTCTCCGTCATCGGCCGCTACATATTATTGCCCGAAGTCGTCACCTTCCTCAGCCAGATGGAACGCGGTGCCGGCAATGAGGTCCAACTCACCGACGCAATGGCCAAAATGATCGGCCACACCCCCTTCCACGGCCTGAAATTTGAGGGCAAACGTTTCGACTGCGGCGATAAAATCGGCTTCCTCGAAGCCCAGATTGCTTTTGCCCTCGCCCGGCCTGACCTGGCCCCCGCGGTGCGCGATTTCCTTAAACTTTATGCCAACAGCTGAGATCATCATGAATTTTTCCCACCATTTTAACGTCAGCTCCCTGCGTGAATACGACATCCGCGGCATTGTCGGTGAAACTCTCAACGAAGCTGATGCCTTCGCCATCGGCCGCACCTTTGGCTCAATTGTCGCGCGCAACGGCGGCAAAACCATCGCCGTCGGCTACGATGGCCGGCTTTCCTCACCAGCCCTGGAAGCCAAATTGGTTGAAGGTCTCACCGCCAGCGGCATGAATGTTATCACGATCGGGCGCGGCCCCACACCCATGCTGTATTTCGCCGCCTTCACGGAACATACTGATGGCGCCGTGATGGTCACCGGCAGCCATAACCCGTCAAATTACAACGGGTTCAAAATGATGCTCGGCAAAAAACCATTTTTCGGCCAGGACATCCTCACGCTAGGCAAGCTCGCCGCCGCGGGTGACGTGGTGCCCGCCGCCACTGGCACCGTCACCAAAAAAGACGTCCACGAAGCCTATCTCGCCCGGCTGATGCAAGATTGGGATGGTGGTGCCAAAAAACTTAAAATCATCTGGGATAACGGCAATGGCGCGGCCGGCGATGTGCTCAAGCACCTGGTTAAAACCCTGCCCGGCGATCACACCATTCTGAATGGCGAAATTGACGGCACCTTCCCGGCCCACCATCCCGACCCAACGGTTCCCAAAAACCTCGAGCAATTGGTAGCTGCTGTGCGCAAACAGCACGCTGACATCGGCATCGCTTTCGATGGTGACGCCGATCGTATCGGCCTGGTCGATAATTCCGGTGAAATCCTGTTCGGTGACCAATTTCTCATCTTAATGGCGCGAGACATCCTAAAATCCCACCCCAAAGCCACCATCATCGCCGATGTCAAAGCCAGTCAGGTGCTGTTCGATGAAATCGCCAAAGCCGGCGG
>JAQNCT010000103.1 GCA_029077825.1 Acidocella sp.
GCTTTAATCCCAAGCTGCTGCACTTGGTCATTTTTGGCTGCGTCCGATGCCGCCTTTTCTTGCGCCGCCAGCTTGGCTTGCAGCGCCGCAATCTGGTCATCATAGGGCTTACGGTTGCCGCGCACCGAATGCTCGGTCATTTGCAGTTGGGAAATCTGGTCCTGCAGCGTACTGGCCCGGCCGACATTCTGCAGCTCATCCCATGTCCCATGGATAGCCGCTCCTAGGCCAAGCCATGCTTTCTCCAGAATACCCAGGTTCTGAGTCCCGGACTGAGCTAGATGTTGATAGAAATCGTTCGCCGCGGCATCCGCCGCCGCCTGCACTTGGCCTTGGTTTTCGAGAGTCTGGATGTACTCAAATTGCGCGGCTGTAATAAAGTGATATTGCTCGTTGGTTTTTTCAGCCCACTTTGCCACCCCTTCTTTCATGGTGTCGAACTGTTTGACCGCTTGAGCAGCCGTCTCGCCGCTGTACTGAGCAAACTCCACCGAGGCGCGGGCAACATCCGCCAAAGTCTGGCCGGTAAATTGGCCGGTAGATATTAAATCCTGCATGGCCGTGCGGGCCATCAACACCTTGCCGGGAATTTGGCCGCCGATTGTCTCAGCCATGGCGTTGAACTGGCCTTCGGTGATCCCGGCCATGTCGCCGGTCAGCGCGATCGAGCGCGCAAACTTCGTGCTTTCCATTTCACCGGTGATCATCGCCGCCACCAGCGCACCCATACTTGCAACACCGGCCAGAACCGCTACGCCAAATGCCGTGAAGATGGAGGCCGATATGCCAGTCCGCTCAGCCAAAACCATCATCGACCCGCCAAACCGGCTCCAGTTGCCCATAATCAGGCTTTCGTGAATCAACACGAGCAATTCACGAAACACACCGCCGTGGGTGATCATCGACTTGAAGCTATGCTCACCGTCAATGCCCATTTGCTTAAGCGAGCCGATCAGTGGATTAGCGGCCGCTGAAAGCCCTAGCATCTCAGCTTTCATCGCCAGCACTTCAGACCGGCTTTTGCCAAAGGTCTGTGATTGTGCCGCCAGAGACGCCATAAAAGCCTGTTGCTTTTTGGTCATCTCCGTAATGGTCATCTGCAGGCCGTTCATGTCCCGCGTCAAGCCAGCAACCTGATTAGCGCCTGACACGTTGGCGTTGATTTGGACCTGGGCAATCTCGGTGGTGTTAAGCGCCATTTTTAGCCGCGAACACATCAAGTGCCGCGCCTTCCATCACCTGAATTTGCTCAAAAATCTCGCGCTGGATATCGCTGGCAAACATGCTGATGACCCATTGTGCTGATTGATAATTTAATCCCCGCACTACACCCTCACCCACCAGCCATTGCGTTGAAAGGCGCAGAAAGATTTCAAGCGGGGTACGGTTTTCATCAAATACCTCAAATTCATCTGCTTGCTGGCCGCTGAGAATATCTTCAATAAACTCTGATGGCGCACCAAACATCTCCAATTCAGATTTGAAATCCCGGTCATCTGCAACCCCGCCGCGCGCCCAATGAGCCGCGGCGTCGGTTAGTTTTTTCTCGGTGCGCCCGTCACGCTATTAAAAAAAGCCACAATAATCGCCGGAGCCACACCTTGAATATCCAGCACGTTATCGAGCGCATTTTCACTGAACGGAATCTCGCCCGCATCATCCTCGATGCCACTCCATCCCACCACCAGGCCACGCACAACGGCTGCGGCGTCGGCGTCATCCTGAAATAGCTGCCCGCGCAACACATCAACATCAGCTTTGCTCAGCCGCTTGAATTTCACATCAAACGTGTGTGTGGTAAATTTGCCGCCGTTGGCCGGCATCTGCAAAGACACCGGCCAAACGTAGCTGTCAGTTTTGGTGATTTTGAACATGCTTGCTCCGAACGTGTTTTAGGTAAAAGCTAAAGTGAAGTCGTCATTCCTGATGGTGGTCTGCGCGATGTAAGGCACCTGGAACATCTGCACCCCAGTACTGTCGGCATAGGTCGGATTCTGCGGCTGGGATTTTGGAATGCTCACCGCCACCTTGTTTCCTGCAACCGTGCCGTGGGTAAAACTAATCGCGCCGGGAGTACCCACATTGGCGGCCGCGAACATATCAAAAACGTCCGGTGTCAGCGCCTCAAAGTCGACTTGGCCCATCGAGTTTCGGTCAGACAGGAAAACATACTGATCTCCCACCAAATTGCGAAATTCAACCTTATTACCGATTTTCAAGTTAAATTTTTCAAGCGCAGGCGTGGCATAGCCAAACAGCGTCACACCTGTCGTATTTTGCGAATTTGGCGGTACAGGTTTAATGAATTTGCCGAACGAGATACTTGTCGGCGGAGCCACGCCTATCGGGGCATTATAAAGCCCAGTCATCGTGAACTTGATGGTCGGAATGGTTTTAACCGCCAGGTTAAGCTCAAAATCACCGCGCACGCCGGTAATTTTGTGCAACGTGGCTTTGGTGTTTGCATCATTCGGCAAGTAAAAATAAAGCGTATTACTTGAAAACCCCGCGCTAATCGGGTTGTACGTAACGCTGGTGGTCGCCACCACGGTTGACGCCATACCGCACGCCTGCAGCAGCGCATCGAACCCTGGTGCAGTGCCAGCTGTACCTGAC
>JAQNCT010000054.1 GCA_029077825.1 Acidocella sp.
GTCCAACATCAAGCTCCTGGCCGCATAGCCAGGCATTATCAACCGGCGGGATTCTATCTTAACACCAGCCAGTTCCTGTCCAAGCTTCGGGGACCACCTCATATCGATGAATGGCATATTTGGGACTATAGTAGAACAGATAGCGACCGTAACTGGCTCCGTGAGCAGTTTCCAATTGTAAAACTGACCCCAAGTTGCTTCTCAGAGTACTTTGATTCTAGAAGTACTATTACTATTGATTCTTCAGAATCAGATTTTTCTCTTGAAGTATCGGGAACAAATGATGTTCACATAGCGTTATGTCCCACATCAAACGAAGGACACGCTTTTGAAATTGCCCTTGGTGGCTGGTCAAACGAACGAAGCGTAGTACGAAGAATGCCTCCAGCGTTATTATCCCAGGATGAAACGGTAAGAGGCACGTTTAATGACCCAATTCTTGCTGTTTATACACCCAATGTTTTACCAGAATTTAAGTTTGTTAAAATCACAGTAAAAATAAATTCAAACGGCTTTCATGTATTTTTAGCAGACAAACTTGCAATACACTGTGAAAGTACAATTAATTTTGGAGAATACGCCATACTTTATCGAAGCGGGTGGGGCTGTAATGCTGAATGGAGGTTCCCTCACTGGCCAAAAAATGGAGCATTTTTGTTCAAAAGCGACAAACAGACATCACTATCAATAAAAAACAGACCTGACTATAATTCGTTGCCGTTTTACAATAGTTTTTATCAACACTACACACGAAATCACCTTTATTACGGAAATGATTTATTTTTAAAGTGTGATGATGACATCGTATTTATCGATCTAAATGGTTTGAAAAAATTTATCGATTTTCGCGCTCAAAATGAAGAGTATTTTATTATAAGCGCAAATGTAATAAATAATGGCGTCTGTGCTCAATTCCAGCAAAGAGATGGAATTATACCTAAAAGCTTAATGGAACTACATCTGCCTCCCGATGGAATGTGTGGGTCATTATGGTCAAATGCCACCGATGCTCAAAAATTGCACAATTACTTCATCGACAATTTTGAATTATTTTTAGATAAACAGACAATGGTTATCCCTTGGAACCAAAGAATTAGCATCAATTTTGTAACTTGGCTTGGGAAAGACTTCACTCATATATCAGAGATTATGTTAGATGATGAGGAGTATCTGTCTTACCAAGGACGTTGGAGATCCGGAAAAGAGAATGCAATTTTTACGCCTTTTATTGTATCACATTTATCTTTTTTTTCGCAAGAAAACGGGATTGATGTGGCAGAAATCATTGAAGCTTATAAAGTTTTTGCAAATAAGTTCATACTATCATAAAATTTATGGTATGATTGAATTTTAATTTTTGTATTTATAATCTTTAGTCTAAAGAATCTCTATCCTAACCTGCTGATGTGATGGAACAACACCTGTATATTTGAATTTAAAATTGTATTTTATCGAAAACTCGGTCCAAGCTTTAAATTCATGTTGCCGCCAGCCAGGGTAATTCAAAAACTCGTCGAAGACTATTATGGTGCCAGGAATTATGCTATTTTTTAATGCTTCCAAAATTGTAACTGTCGATGAATACAGGTCACAGTCTATATGAAGAAATGATACTGGTTCACGGTGCCTTACCATAAAACTGGGGAGCGTTCGGTCAAAAAGGCCAACCACTAATTCTGCGTTCGGCAACGTTTCTGGAGGACGTTGTGCAAAGGCCCCAAGGTCATAACCTTCGCGCCAATTTTCAGGCAGACCATTAAAACTATCAAACCCGTAAATTTGCCCTTGGTATTCCTCAGCTATAAATCGCAATGTCCTACCACTGGCAACGCCAAACTCTAAGAATAACCCATTTATATTTGCTGAAGCCACCGAATTTCTCAGTAATGCCTCATCAGACTGAAAACGGGCTACACCATTAAAATGGTCGCTTGCAAAAGTAGCCGCGTCTAGACTTGCGGCAAATGCCGCAAGCTTATCATAATGAAACGTATCTCCAGAGGCGCACAATAAATTGGCAGCCATATATGGAGTCAATTGCAACGAAAATTCTGGTAAGTTTAAAGTATTATCAACCTAAGCATCTCCTTTGTTATAAAACATTGAATATTCAGATTATCTGACAAAAAGCTCATTTTCATAAATTAAATGAATAGGATGTTTTAAAAATTATTCACAAGCATTTCTGGAAAAAGTTAGATTTGGAACTGCTTTGCATCGTAATGTCGGTGTATCAAGCAGTTTTTGAACAATAAAATTACCAAGTAACCGCTCAGATAAATGTCCCCAAATGCGGCTCGGAGCCTCTGGAAACTTTACTTCCAGATCAAGCAAGGGGGGGAATATTGAATCCATGTATTCAATAAAAATTTCAGAGCGCATGATATACATGTTTAAGTACCCAGACCAGTCTGAATTATATTCCAGGATATTTCGTACAGCCGAATATGACCGTGTCGATGAAATCTGATTCTTCAATTCGTGCCACAGATAAAAACCGTCAGGGTGACACCATTTATAGTTTTCTTCAACCGACTCAAAAATCGGTAACGTATAAATTACGTCATGGCTCTTAATCCAATCTTTGGTGGACTGTATCTCTTGCTCACCCATCGATCGCCGCATAGCCATAATTTGTTGATAAACCTCAGGCTCATCAACACTAACCATATAACCAAAAGGATCAGCCGTGATTTTCTTCCGTATAATACTCAACGCAGGATATTGAGCATTCAAGCTCTCGATAGGTAGTGGGTCAATATTAAATAATCGCCGATAATGTTCAAATCCAACGTAGTCATATTGCGAAATTTCATTTTGCCATATGTAATATTGTTGACGCAATTCACAGAATTTTTGCATATCCGAAATATTTTTACCGCTAACATCAGTCAGAATATTCTTCTCAGGGTCCGGGGAAAGGCCGGAGACAAATGTCTGAAACAATTCAGTATTGATGACATGATTTGGGCGAACATGATTGCAGGAAAAAACTTTGAACTTCATAATCAATCCCAATTCCGGTCTTCTCGCCAACCAATCCCTAAATAATGGCCGTCAGCCTGAGCGCCGGCTATAGCGACATCGACATTGATCCCCAAATAAGCCTCACTGTCAAAGTCTTTTGGTAACGAAACAGGTGGATCTTCATCCAAAACATGCAAAAGTGGAACGCTTGCTTGCCGAAACAAGGCATTTTCATAAGCGCAATAAGACAGATACACACCTAGCAATTTTTCAGAAATAAACCTGATTAGATATGGATTCAAGTTCGGAAATGTTTCAGAAAATTCAAAAAATGCGGTAAACGCAGAGTCTGCATATCTTTCAAAAAGATCTGCTCGCATAATATATGAATTATACCAGGGCCAAAAACCAGAGGCAAAATATTCCTCTGGTATCTTCTGAAAAATTCCGATTTTTCGGACGATACCAGAAAATAAATCCCACGTGTTATCCAGATGCATCAGCCTGAATCGGTCAGCAGAACCATTCTCAAATTGCGGGACAACTACATCAGTTCGTTCCAGCCATCGCATGAACCGCGCCGCATCAGCTGGGTCACAAGCCATACGCATAGCTTCATATTCTTTTAAAATACGAGGCGGGATTGATAAATGTGAAACCTTCCATGTGCGAACGAATTTTTCACGCAAGCCATGTATATTATTGAATTCTGTGAGCAAACGCTCAGGCAGCATGAAATCTATAAAAATGGGCCTGACTGCATTTTCAAACCCGATGTAATCATACTGTCTGGAATTTTGAAGCGCATGATACTGACACGAAACTTCACCCCAATTTTTTGAGCCTTCTCGGCTATTTACGTTGTTATCGCGGTTTTCTTGGTTTGGATGAAAAAGAGAAAATAAATCGTTATAAGTAGGAAGGTTTTCCAAAATAGAACGGCGCTTCGAAAGATAAGAATATATAATTAACTTCATCTTCCGAATTTTTCACCTATTATCAAAAACAATAATCGTATCGTAAAATATTCATCACGAACCAGCAAGTTGATTCAATGTTTATTTTATTACCCCTCCCGAAACCCCGTGGCAACCACATACATCTCCTTAGAATCCTTTCGGCTGGCCGGCGGTTTGGCGTGGCGCACGGTGCGGAAGCGCAGCTTTAGAGTGTTCAGCATGTCACGCTGGGCCCCCCCCTGAAACAGCTTCGCCACAAAGGCACCACCCGGCACCAACACATCCACCGCAAAAGCCAGCGCCATGTCAGCCAGGGCCATAATGCGAATATGGTCAGTGGCAACATGGCCGGTGGTGTTGGGCGCCATGTCAGAGAGGACCAAATCCGCCGGGCCGCCGAGCAGTTCGAGCAGCCTGGCTTCCATGCCCTCGGCCATGAAATCCCCCTCGATCAGGTCCGCCCCCGCCACGGGAATGATGGGTAATAAATCAATCCCCACCACTTTGGCAGCACCACGCGCCAGGGCTACCTGGCTCCAGCCGCCAGGGGCAGCGCCCAAATCCACCACGCGGGCACCTTTGGTGATGAGTTGGTATTTATCGTCCAGTTCCAGCAGCTTGAAGGCCGCACGCGAGCGAAACCCCTGGGTTTTGGCGGCCTGCACATAGGGGTCATTCAGTTGGCGCGAAAGCCAGCGCTGCGAGGAGGGGGCGAGTTTGCGCGCGTTTTTCAGCCGCACGGCATCGCGGCGCGCTGGAACAATATTCTCTTCGGTCATAAGGGTCCGTAGCCTCGCCTCGCCGGTTGGGCAACACGCATCAAGCGCATGAGCATCCCTTCGCGCAGGCCACGGTCAGCCACGGTAAGTTCCGGCACCTGCCAAAGCTCATGAATGGCGGCAAAAATGGCGCAACCTGGTAGCACAAAATCCACCCGGTCCGCACCTATGCAGCCATGCCGGCTCAAGCCATCGCGGCCAAGCTCCCTGGCTTCGCACAAGGCGGCATCCACCTGGGCACGCTCCAGCGCTACCCCATCAATCAGGCCACGGCGGTAACGGTCCAGCTTCATTGAAACCCCGGCCAGAGTGGTCACCGTGCCGCTGGTGCCGACCATCAGCACGCCGCCCTGGGCAATTTCCTTGCCGATCCGGTGCACGGCCTCGAACGGGCGCAGCATGTTCGCCACATCGGCCACCACTGAGCTAAACCCATGCTCGGAATAGCAAGCATTGGCGCAACGCTCCGACAGGGTGACGACACCGACCGGGATGGAAATATAGCCGATCAGCTCGGGCGGCGAGCCGTCACAATTCACCCGGACCCAGGCAATTTCAGTTGAACCGCCGCCGATATCAAACAACAAAGCCCGGCGGCCGGCCTTGCAGATCAGCGAGGCGCAGCTTTCCACCGCCAGTTCAGCTTCCTCACGCGGGCCGATGATTTCAAGCGGCAGGCCAGTGGCCTCACGGGCCTGGCGAATGAAGGCGCTGCCATTTTCAGCTTGCCGACACGCTTCGGTGGCGATGGCACGCAGCGTGATTCTCCCGCCTTCGGCCTCATTACCCCAACGGCGGATGCGTTCAGCGCAAACCGAGAGAGCCGCCAACGCCCGGTCCATCGCCACCGGGGCAAGCTCGCCGGTGTCATAAAGCCCCTCGCCCAGCCGCACCACCCGGCTGAAACTGTCCAACACCTGAAAACCAGAACCGCTCGGCGTGGCAACCAGCATGCGGCAGTTGTTGGTGCCCAGATCAATGCCGGCAAACACTGGCCGACGACCCGCACGCCGGGGCACAGCACCGCGGCGATTCGAGGGGGTGAGACTGACAGCAGAAGAGTAAGCCATTTCAAATTCATAGTCGCGCCATTTCGTGGTTGAGAGCAAGTTGCAAATGGCGGCAAAGCGCTTGTTAAGTATAAAATTATGCCCAGGAGTTGCCGAGCGGCGCGGCTGGTGCTACCCGGAGTTTCGCGAATAGCGCATTGCCGTTGGGGGATAGTTTAGCGGTAGAACACCTGGCTCTGACCCGGGTAACCTTGGTTCGAATCCAGGTCCCCCAGCCAATTTTTTTTACAATAATTGATAAACTTGACGGGCACGCGCCGGGCACTCACATGCCGTACATGATGCTAGCTCCTTATCTGAACCCGGAAGATGTTACCGCCGCCGCCGCCATTGCCGCCATCGGCGAGGAGTTGGGCATGTTTGATGACTGGTTGGACCGCTATCAGTTCATCATCGAACTGGGCCGCAAATTGCCGCCCTATCCGGCAAGCTGGCAGACCAAGGAACTTCAGGTAAAGGGCTGCCAAAGCCAGGTCTGGCTGGCAGCCAAGGCTGACGGGGAGACCCTATATTTTGCTGGAGCCTCGGATGCCGCTATTGTTTCAGGCTTGGTGGCGTTGGTGCTACGTGTCTATTCGGGCCGGGCACGCGGTGAAATTTTGGCCACTTCGGCGCAATTTTTGAAGGATTTGGGGCTGATCGGCGCGCTATCAACCAACCGCGGCAATGGCGTTGCGGCGATGGTGGAGCGCATTCACGCGATTGCGGCGGCTAAAAACGCCTGATCTGGGTGCGCGAAAGAGCGTAGCCGGCGATGCCGAGGATGATGAGCACCGGCACGATAAACAGCGCCATCCAGAACGCCACCGCCGCCACCAGCAGTAACACGCCAAACGCCAGTAACCGGGCGAGGATGGTGAGGTAATCCGTTTTGGGCGGTTGAACGAAACCGCCATCCGGAGTCATATCAATAATAGGGCCATTCTGGTTTGCCATAATCACGATATAGGGACATGACGGCGGCTCAACAAGCAAAACCAGATTAAATCAAAGACTACAGCAAAACGGAGCAGACAGGGTGGGATTCTGGCAGGATAAAAAAGTTCTTGTCACCGGGGCCACCGGCTTTCTGGGAGGCTGGGTGGTACGGCTGCTTTTGGAACAAGGTGCTGATATTATTGCCATTGTCCGCCGCGCCCGGCCAAATTCGCAATTTGAGCTGGCTGGGTTTGACCGCCGCGTGACGGTGATCCCCGGAGCGGCGGAGGACTCCAGCGTCGTAGCCTCAGCATTTGCGGAGCATGAATTGTCAGCCATATTCCACTTGGCCTCGATGGTGGATGTAAATGCCGCATTACGCGAGCCGGCAGCAGCGCTGCGGGCCAGTATCGAGAGCACCATCAACTTGCTGGAACAGATCAGGCTTAACCAGCCGAACGCGCTGATGATCGTGGCATCGTCCGACAAAGCCTATGGCATGCAGCCAACGCCCTTCCAGGAAGACAAACCCCTCGAGCCCAGGCACCCGTATGAGATCGCCAAGGCCACCCAGGATTTGATCGCGCAATCGTACGGGCGGTTGTTTAATCTCAACGTCGCCATCACCCGCTGCGGCAATTATTTCGGCGGGTATGATTTTGCTTTTGAGCGGATTATTCCCTACACAATTGCGCAAATTTTGCGGCGGCAAGCACCGGTGCTGCGCTCAGATGGCAATTTCACCCGCGATTTTTTATATGTCGAGGAGGCTGCGCGGGTGCATGTGATGCTGGCGGAAAAACTCGCGACAGATTCAAATCTTCGCGGCCAGGCATTCAATTTTTCGTACGAGCTTGATGTTCCCATCATCGCGTTAGTATCACAAATCACCCATCTCATGGGCTCGGATTTACAACCTGTCATCGCCGCCACCGCGCAGGCCGAAATTAAACATATGCGGCTGGACACCACCAAGGCCCGCACCCAACTGGGCTGGCAGCCGGCCATTGATTTCGATGCTGCTTTGGCGCGCACCGTAAAATGGTATTCTGACAACCAACTGTTGGAATTTTAAGTCCCTGCGCCACATGAAAGACACATTATTTAAGGAGCCGCCATGCGCACGCCGATCGTCGCCTACCTGACCAGCCTGATTGTGATGGGTATAATGGATGGCTGCTGGCTTAGTTTTACCACCTCGCGCCTATACCGCCCTGGCATTGGGCATTTAATGACCGACAAGCCGGTGGTTTGGGCCGCCGTGCTGTTTTACCTGCTTTACGCCGCTGGTGTAACCTACCTGATCACCCTGCCCGCCCTGGCCGGCAGCAGTTTTGGCGCGGCGGTTACGCGCGGCGCGGTATTTGGTTTGGTAGCCTATGGCACCTACGACCTCACATCCTTGGCGATTTTGCAGGGCTGGCCGGTGAATGTGGCGGTGCTGGATATGATCTGGGGTGCAATTATCACTGGTGTTACCGCCGGGCTGGCGCTTTTGGTAACACGAAAATTTGGGTAACCGGCGGGGCGGCGCTACAAAGGTTAAATGCCCGCCGCCGATGATTTATTCCCCCCCACCGAGGTAACGCCCGCAACACCCGCTGCCATACCGCTGGCCGAAAGGCTGCGGCCAAAGCACGTGGCCGACATTGTCGGGCAAGACCATTTGCTGGGGCCACAGGGAAGCTTAACCGGCATGTTAAAGCGCGGCTCGCTGGCATCCCTCATTTTGTGGGGGCCACCTGGCGTGGGTAAAACCACCATCGCCCGGCTGCTGGCGACGCAAGCCAGGCTGCAATTCAGCCAAATCTCAGCGGTATTCTCGGGTGTTGCTGATTTGAAACGCGTGTTTGATGACGCAATCAAACTCAAGCGTAGCGGCAAAACCACGTTGCTATTCGTCGATGAAATTCACCGCTTCAACCGCGCCCAACAGGACGCGTTTTTGCCGGTTGTGGAAGCTGGCACCATTGTGCTCATTGGCGCCACCACTGAGAACCCCTCATTCGCGCTCAACGGTGCGTTGCTTTCACGCTGCCAGGTTATGGTGTTACGCCGGCTCGATGATGCCGCCATGGAAAACCTGCTGGTGCGGGCTGAAACCGATGCCGCCGCCGGGCTGCCCCTCACCCCCGAAGGCCGCGCCACCTTGCGGGCGATGGCCGATGGCGATGGCCGTGCTTTGTTGAATCTGGCTGAGCAATTATTTGCCCTCACCGACAGCCCACCCTTAAGTTCCGACCAATTAGCCAATTTACTTGCCCGCCGCGCTACACTGTATGACAAAGACCGCGAGGAGCATTACAACCTCATCTCCGCGCTGCATAAATCCATGCGCGGCTCCGACGCTGACGCCGCTCTCTATTGGCTGGCCCGCATGCTGGCCGGTGGCGAAGATGCGCGTTACATCGCCCGCCGCATCACCCGCTTTGCCTCGGAGGATATCGGCCTGGCTGACCCGCAGGCGCTGTTGCAGGCACTTGCCGCCTGGGAGGCTTATGAGCGGCTGGGCTCGCCCGAGGGGGAAATTTGCATTGCCCAGGCAGTAATTTACCTCGCCACCGCGCCGAAATCGAACGCCACCTATAAAGCCATAGGTGCCGCCAACCGCGCCGCCAAGGAAACAGGTAGCCTGATGCCGCCCGCCCATATCCTTAATGCCCCCACCAAATTGATGAAAAACCTCGGCTATGGCGCGGGTTATGAATATGACCACGCCACCGAGGCCGCTTTTTCCGGGCAAAACTACTTCCCCGAGGGCATGGGGCGCCCAGATTTATACCGCCCGGTAGAGCGCGGCTTTGAGCGTGAAATTTCCAAGCGTCTCGCCTATTGGGCCAAATTGCGCGATGAGACCCCATGACCGATATGATCCTCCCCGTTCCTGAGACCGAAGCCGACAGCCGGCTTGACCGTTTTTTGCGCCGCAATGTTGAGGGTTTGACCCAGGCGATGCTTCAGAAGCTACTGCGCAACGGTAAAATCCGCGTTGATGGCAAGCGCGCTGAAGCCAACACCCATGTGGCAACCGGCCAGATTATCACCGTGCCCCTTATCACCCCACCCTCTGAAATGCCCAAAATACGGCAGGTGATGGTGATGGACCCGCATATGGTCCGTGATTTGGAAGCGATGATTTTATACCGCGATGAATCTGTCATCGTGCTGAATAAACCCGCGGGGCTGGCCAGCCAGGGCGGCAGCGGCATTAAGGTGCATCTGGATGGCATGCTGGACGCCCTGCGCTTTGATGGTACCGAGCGGCCAAAGCTGGTGCATCGGCTGGACCGCGACACCTCCGGCGTGCTGCTGTTAGCTCGGGGCGTGAAACCCGCCTCGCGCCTGGCCGCCGCCTTCAGGGGCCGCGATATTGAAAAAACCTACTGGGCGCTGTTGTGGGGCGTGCCGCCGGTGCTGGAAGGGCGGATTGATCTGCCGCTGAACCGGGTGGAGGGCGAAGGCTCTTCACGCTCCGCCCCAGCCTCCCGCGAAGATAAGGAAGCACTGCGGGCGGTGACGGAATATAAAATCATTGATTACGCCGGTAAAAAATTCGCCTGGGCCGAATTAAACCCGCTCACCGGGCGAATGCACCAGTTGCGCGTGCACACGCTGGCACTCGGCACCCCCATTTTGGGCGATGCCGCCTATGGTGCAGCCTTTGCTGATGGTTTTGCCCCGCAACTGCATCTGCACGCCAGGCGGTTGAAAATTCCACATCCGGATGGTGGGTTTTTAACGGTGGAAGCACCGCTGCCGAAACATATGAAAGATAGTTTTGAAGCTCTGGGCTTTACTGTGCCGGTAGCGATGAAACCGAAGCGGGTGACGCGGGGGTAGTGGAAATATACCCAAGCGGATGACGCAAAGCCGCGTGATGGGATGATGAGCTAAAGCAAAGTGAAGCCGCCGGAGTATCTCACCCTATTTTCGCGCCATGGAAGCAGTGCTGAAGTGATTTCAGGGTTAGAGGGTCACAACTAGACACCCCGATTGATATATTATATCATCCTAATTTGTTGTCCAAAAAGCCATTTTCTACCCGGAGACAAGAATGAGACTTTGGCCGGCTTCGCCGCAGAAACGCAGGGCCTATGCCTGCATGCTGGCCGTGCTGAGCATCGCGTCAGTCCAGCGCCCGGCCTTGGCCCAAACGCCAACGCCGGAGATGATCAAAGCGGTCGGGGTGGAAAGCCAATATGCTGACGTGATTTCGCAGGTCGGCGGGCAATATGTGCAGGTCAGCGCGATCGAGACCGACCCGAACACCGACCCGCATAGCTTTGAAGCCAGCCCCAAAATTGTGGCGCAGATTGCGGCGGCGGATTTGGTGGTGGAAAACGGGCTAGGTTACGACGACTGGGCGGACAAGATGCTCGCCGCTACCCCCAGCGCCACGCGGCTGGTGATCAATGTCCAGCAGTTGCGCGGGCTGGTGGATTCCACCCAAAATCCGCATCTGTGGTACGACCCGGCGACGATGCCCGCCGTCGCGAAAGCGCTGGTGGCTGATCTTGCTGCCCTGCAGCCCGCACACGCGGCCTATTTCCAGGCCAACGCAGCGCGCTTTGACGCCGCGTTAAAGCCCTGGCTAACCGCCCTCGCCGCCTTCAAGGCGGATTTTCCCGATACACAAGTCGCGGTTACCGAGCCAGTAGGCGACTATTTGCTGCAGGCTGCCGGGGCAGACATTCTCACCCCGTTTGGCCTGCAAGCTGCCATCATGAACGGCACTGACCCATCACCGCAGGATGTGACCACCCAAAACGCTCTGTTCACTGGCGATAAAGTAAAAATATTCATCTATAATCAGCAGGTAACGGACCCGCTTACAGAGTCTTTCCTGAGCCTGGCCAAGCGGAACGGCATTCCCATCGTCGCGGTATATGAGACGATGCCCGCCCCTGGGTATCATTATCAATCCTGGATGCTGGCGGAGGTGGTTGCGTTGCGCAAAGCCGTGACAGACAAGGTTTCAACCGCAACATTATTGGTAAAGCCCCAACCTTGATGCAAAATACCAATGAAATGCTTGTTGTTGATCAAATCAATGTGGCCTTTCCCGGGGGCCAAGTACTTGCTGATGTCTCATTCAGCTTGGCGCGCGGCGCGTTCTGCGGGTTGATCGGCGCCAATGGCTCGGGCAAAACCACCTTGCTACGCAGCATTCTTGGCATGCAGCCGCTCAGTTCCGGGCGTATTCTTGTGGATGGCTCAACGCGCCGCGGCGGGTTTGGTTTGGTGGGTTACGTGCCACAAAAAATCCAGTTCGACCCCGACATGCCGTTGCGGGCGCGGGACTTGGTGGAGCTGGGTTTGACCGGCCATAGACTGGGTCTGCCGCTGCCCTCGAAAGCGCGAACCAAGCTGGTTGATGAGATGCTGGCGGCGGTGGATGCGCAGAATTTTGCCGGGCAGCGGATTGGCAATCTCTCCGGCGGGCAGCAGCAGCGGATATTGATCGCGCACGCTTTAATCCGCCGGCCAAAGCTTTTGCTGCTGGATGAACCGCTCGCCAATCTCGACATTCGCGCCACCGCCGAAATTGTGGCCCTGCTGCGCCGCGTCGCCAATGAATTCGGCGTCACCGTGCTGGTCTCCGCGCATGATATGAACCCGCTGTTGGGGGTGATGGACCAAATTATCTATCTCGCTAATGGCCGCGCTGCCAGTGGGCGCACCGATGCAGTGGTGCGAACCGAAGTGCTCAGCGCGCTTTATGGTTACCACATCGATGTTATCCGGGTACATGGACGCGTATTGGTGATCGCTGCCGGTGCTGCTGATGAAATTCCGGCGGCGATGGAATGCCAGCCCGCCCATGTCACGGTGATTCCATGAGTTTGGAATGAGTCATTTAATCTCCGCCATCTTCCAGCCCGGCTTTTTTAGCAACGGCCCGGTGCATACGGCCATGATCATTGGCGGCGGTGCGGCGGTTGTTTCGGCCTGCATCGGCGTGTTCACCATCATCCGAGGGCAGTCTTTTGCCGGGCATGCTTTAGCCGATGTTAGCAGCGCGGGAGGAGCGGCTTCGTTTCTGCTAGGCGTTAACCCAATGTTCGGCTTCCTCGGGATGGCGGTGCTGGCGGCCAGTGCGATGGAATTGATTGGCGTGAGCCGCGCCCGTGAGCGTGATCTGGTCACCGGCATCGTGTTGGGCGCTGGCCTTGGGCTGACGGCCCTGTTGCTTTACTTCGATGTCACCAGCCACAGCACCACCGGGGCCGCAACCTCGGTGATGTTCGGGTCGATGTTCGGGGTCCCGGCTTCCATCATTCCGGCGGCACTCATCATCGCGCTCGCCGTTATTCTGCTGGTTATTATTATTTATCGTCCACTGCTGCTCAGCTCCCTCGATTCCACCTTGGCCGCCGTTCAGGGCATCAATGTCCGGCTGACCGGCTTGCTGCATCTGCTGATGCTCTCTCTTGCCGTTACATTATCAGCCATGACCATTGGTGCGATTTTATCGACCGCGCTGTTGATTGGACCGGCGGCGGCGGCATTGCGCTTAACAAAGCGTGCTGGCACGGCGATTTGCCTTGCGGCCCTGATCGGTGTGGGTGCGACCTGGGGCGGCATATTACTTGCCTATGACAGCTATAACTGGACACCAGGCCATGGCTGGCCGGTAAGCTTTTTCATCGTCAGCATTATTTTTGTGGTTTATCTTCTCACGGGTTTGCGGGGCCAACGCGGCAGGTTTGCCATACCGGCAGCCAATAGCCTGGTGAGGCTATAGCCATGTTTTCAAGTTTTATGGTCAATAGCTGGATCGTTGCTACCATGGTTGCGATTGTTGCAGGCGTTACTGGTTTGTTTGTGATCATCCGTGGCAACACATTCGCGGCCCATACGCTGCCGCTCAGCACGTTTCCGGGCGCCGCCGCGGCCAAGCTCATCGGCGTCAACGAACTCTGGGGTTTGCTCACATTCGCTGTGCTCGGCGTTGTTGGCATCAGCCAGCTTGGTCGGCATCAGCGTAACGATGTCGCCACCGCCTTGACGCTGATGACCCTGCTTGGTCTCGGCACCTTGTTCCTGAGCCTGTCGAATGAATATTCCCAAGGGGTTTACGCGCTATTGTTTGGGCAGGTGCTGGGCGTGAGCCGGGGCGAAATTGCACCGGTGGCGCTCATCAGCGTGGTCGCCGTCGGGCTGATTATCCTGTTGTTCCGGCCGCTACTGCTGAATTCGATTTCTCCCGACCTTGGCACGGCAAGGGGTATTTCAAATCGGCGCGTTGAGTTGCTATTCCTGGCCATACTTGGTCTTGCTACCGCGATGGCGCTGCCGGTGGTCGGGGCATTGCTGGTGTTCAGCCTGATGCTCGGCCCTGCCTCTACCGCCCGCCTGCTGACCGACCAGCCGTTACGCGCCTTGAGCCTCTGCGTCGGCATCGCGCTGCTCACCGTGTGGGCAGCGTTAGCACTTTCCTATACAACCAACTGGCCGGTCGGCTTTTTCGTGGGCGGGCTGGCGGCACTTTCCTACGGGTTGGGCCGAGGCTGGGCCTGGGTACGGGCGGCGCGTGCAATTCATGAAGTTGCCGCCGGGCGTTAGATACGCCAGTTCCGCTTTAATGCGGAACTGTTGAACATGCCGCGCATATGCCATCGAGTTCGACCACCGCTTTGCCGGGGTGAAAGCCCTGTCTCTCCGCCGCTTTGGCCAAGGCATGGACAATCGCATGATCTTCGATCTCAGCAACCGTGCCGCATTTTTCACAAATGAGAAATTGCACATCCTGGTGGTCATGATGCGCATCATTGCAAGAGATAAAGGCATTCAACTGTTCGATTTTATGGACCAGCCGGTTCTCCATCAGAAATTCAAGCGTGCGATACACCGTTGGCGGTACCGCAGATTTGCGAATTTCCTTCAACTGATCAAGCAGTTGATACGCCGTTAAAGGGCCTGGCGCCGCAAGAATTAACTTCAGAACGGTGCGGCGCAATTCAGTAAGCTGCGCCCCGTTTGATAAGCAAACCCTCTCCGCTTGCGCCAATGCTTCCGTGAGCGACCGGCCTCGCTTATGGCTCATGAACCTCAACTCTTTTCAACCTGAAGAACATTACCATAACATCAGTCACTTCCTCCTGCCAGCCAACGCCAGCATGGATAGAAGTGGTTTAGAATTTAGATAGGATTACCGGGGGGCAACGGCTTGCCTGATGGCTTGCGGCATAACAATTTCTCTCGCGGCTCATTTCAACTCCAGCTAATATGGGCAGCCTTTGCTCTTTGAGGTGGCCCCCGGAAACTGGACAGGTAGCTTAGATAGAATCCTGCCCCTAAACTGGCGTTGAGCCAAGGGGTTTCAGTGACGAATACCAGGAAGAAGCACAGCGCGGAATTCAAGGTGA
>JAQNCT010000104.1 GCA_029077825.1 Acidocella sp.
CAAAGCAAACGGACGGTTTTGTGCCTTCTAACAGGTACACAAACAACACCAACGCGGGGTGGAGCAGCCCGGTAGCTCGTCAGGCTCATAACCTGAAGGCCGCACGTTCAAATCGTGCCCCCGCAACCAGAAAACACAGTCAAACCAAAGCATTAAAGCCGCCGCAAGGCGGCTTTTTGTTGTCCAGCACGCTAGGGTATTGTTAGGGTAATTTAACTCGAAATTCCTAACCTGATAGCCTATGGTCGATACCGAGCCATTGATCCTCAACCTAAGCGCATTGCGCGAATGGGGGTGTCATGTCGACGGTCGATCTGCTGGGCGGAAAGGTCCAGATTTATCAGCGCGGCAATAGCCGGTTCTGGCAAGCCAGGGCCTCGGTGGGCGGCAAGCAGCGCCAATTCTCCACCAAACAAGAAATCCAGGATCTGGCCGCCAAGGCTGCCGAGGGCTGGTACTTCAAGCTGCACGGCCAGAGCCTGGCCGGCGTATTGAATGACCGCCCCACCTTCAAGAAAGCGGCGGATCAATTCCTCAAGGAATATGGGATAATCACCGAGGGCGAGCGCTCCCAGAAATGGACCGAGAGCCACGCCATCCGGTTGCGGGTGCATCTAGTGCCGTTCTTTGGAGCACTACCGCTTGATAAGGTCAGCCCCGGCAAGGTGCAGGAATACCGCGTACACCGGATGACGACCTATGCCGCACCAAACCCGCAATCGAAGAGCCAGCACAAGCCGAAAGCCAAACCGCCGGCGCGGAGCACGCTGCATGATGAGGTGGTGACCCTGCGCATGGTCCTCAAAACCGCGATCCGCCATGGCTGGCTGGAGCATCTGCCGGACCTGACCCCGCCCTATCGCACGCAGGGCAAGATCGTGCATCGGCCCTGGTTCAGCCCGGAGGAGTACAAGCAGCTTTACGAGGCGGCACGGGCCAATGCGAAGGCGCCGGAGCGTGCGCATTACCGATGGAATGCCGAGCAGGTCTACGATTTTGTGCTGTTTATGGCGAATACGGGCTTACGTCCGGATGAGGCGTTCAGCTTGCAGCACCGCGACGTGACGATTGCGAACGATGAAGCCGGTAAGCCGGATATTCTAGAAATCGAGGTGCGCGGCAAGCGCGGTGTGGGGCATTGCAAGAGCATGCCGGGGGCCGTGCGGGTGTATGAGCGGTTACTGGCGCGGGCCAAGCCCGTGCAGGGTGAGTCGCGCCGCGAGCGGCAGTTGCGGCGGAAGGCCGGTGGCGCAGCACCCGTAGCGCTGGAGCTTGAATATCCGAAGCCGACGGACCTCGTGTTCCCGGGCAATCACATCAAGCTGTTCAATAATCTGCTCGAGCGCGCGGGGCTCAAGCTGGACCGCGATGGCAAGGCTCGGACGGCTTACAGTTTGCGCCATACCTATATCTGCATGCGGCTGATGGAAGGGGCCGATATCTATCAGGTTGCAAAGAATTGCCGCACCTCGGTTGAGATGATCGAGAAGCATTACGCCGTCCATCTCAAGAACACGCTCGATGCCGCCGCGATCAACGTCGTGCGCAAGAAGGCCGCGAAGGGCAGGCCGAAAGCCACAGTGGGAAAGAGTGGACGTGAGAGCAGTGTAGGCAAAGCCGGGGTGTTTGGTGAGGAAGCTGATTAGAGGCGGTCGAACCGTCGCAAAAAATACTGCTTGTAACACCGCCTTCTGAAAGTCGGGCGCAGGCCTGACTAAAAAGCGAGCCGCTTGGCGGATCGCCCAAAAGCGCACCCCTTGCGGGTGCGCAATCTGGGGCTTGGCCCCCGCTTGAATATCGTCAGCTGTTCATCAGCCTTCTTAAAACGCCTTTGCCACCAGCATCTCCTCAACCCGGGTGGTGTAGCGCGGGGAGTGCCGGGCCTGGCGGCTGGCCCAGGACATTGCGGTACCAGTAGCGGCCGGGTGTAAAATTGCGGCCAACGGTGACCCCACACAAAACCAATGTACCATTTGAGATTGCTTCATAATATTGAATTTTACGGGGGTTATGTCGCGCGAAAAATGACCCCGGCATCGGAGGAAAGTCAGCTTAAAAAACAATGAGTTATTTCATCCTCAGCTGGGTCACAATTGGCTGCAATTTTACAGAAGAGGATGAGGGAAAGCACGACGATACCGGCAAAGCAAACAAAGTTTATCACCTTAAGCATGGTTTGCGAACGAGCTGAAATAGCGGTTTCGCCCGCTACCACGAAATATATGGATGCAAGCGGCATGGCCGAGAGCCGGCTGTATATCGCCGAATTTGAGAGGTCACGAGCGGCTTACGCTCAGGGGTTACTGCGAGCACATCTTGATGCGTAGCAACCAGATTTGGGCCGCCGTCCAGGAGTGAGTAAAGGTCAGCGTACAAATCTGGTGGGCACAAGGATGAGCGAGAAAATCGAACCGGGCTTATCGGCTGCTGAAGCTGCAAAGCTGTCGCAGCAGTTC
>JAQNCT010000055.1 GCA_029077825.1 Acidocella sp.
AATATAAGGTGGTAGCGCCAACGCCCCGGTTCGCTGCAAGGCTTCCAGAAACGCCGCATCCTTTGCGTTAAACCGCAATGCGGCCGTGCCACCCTCATGCACCGCCATCACAGTGGCTGAAAACGCCTCATCAATTTGCAAAACATCACCCACATGCACCCGCCGGGCATTGCGCAGCAGCACCAGCCAGTCACCCGCAGCGTTGGGTTTATCCAACGTAATCCCAATTCGCGCGGCGCCGCGCATAGCGGTTAACTGGGCGGGAATCACCTTGGTATCATTCACCACCAGCAGGTCACCTTCGCCCAGCAACTCCGGCAAGTCACGCACATGGTAATCCCCAAGCGCGGTAGGGGTTACATGCAGCAGCTTTGCTGCCTCACGCGGCCGCGCCGGCTCAGTGGCAATATGGCTGGCGGGTAGGTCATACCCAAAATCATCGAGCTTCAAGCGCCGAGATACGAGGCCAGCTCGATCAAGTTACCATCAGGGTCACGGCAATAAACTGAAACAATATCGCCCAGCGCCCCAATCCGCGTGACTGGGCCGTTTTCAATTGCCACGCCGCAGGCGCGCAATTGCGCCATTGCATCATCAGGCCCCACCGCAATCACAAAACACAAATCCAATGAGCCAGGATCAATCAGGCGCGCATGCGGCAATACCTCAGAACCTACTTCATGCAGATTGATTTTCTGAGCCCCAAAACGCAGCGCCGTGCGGTTTTTGCCGCCATATTCTTCACGCTCCATCCCCAGCACGCGCTGGTACCAGGCGGCGGTAACTTGGATGTCCTTACAAATCATCACGATATGGTCGATGCGGTCAACCGTGAATTTCATCAGACCAACTCACTGAAAAAATCATTGCCTTTGTCATCCATCACGATAAACGCCGGGAAGTTTTTCACTTCAATCTTCCATACCGCTTCCATGCCCAGTTCTGGATATTCCAAAACCTCAACCTTGGTGATGTTATCGCGCGCCAACACCGCCGCCGGCCCACCAATTGAGCCTAAATAAAACCCGCCATATTTCTGGCAGGCATTCAGCACATCTTTGCTGCGGTTACCCTTGGAGAGCATTATCAATGAGGCACCTTGGGCCTGGAACGCCGCCACATAGCTATCCATCCGCCCGGCGGTGGTGGGGCCAAAGCTGCCGGTTGCCATGCCTTCGGGTGTTTTGGCGGGGCCGGCGTAATACACCGGATGATCCTTCAAATATTGCGGCAAGCCCAGCCCTGCATCAAGGCGCTCCTTCAGCTTGGCATGGGCAATATCACGCGCCACCACCAATGTGCCGGTGAGCGCCACACGGGTTTTAATCGGATGCTTGGAAAGCGCGGCGCAGATTGCCGCCATCGGCTGGTTCAAATCAATCGCCACCACATCGCCGCCCAAATGCTCATCGACCACATCTGGCAAATATTTCGCCGGGTCGGTCTCCAACTGCTCAAGGAACACGCCGTCCTTGGTGATTTTGGCTTTAACCTGCCGGTCAGCCGAGCATGAAACACCAATGCCAATCGGCAGGCTGGCACCATGCCGTGGCAGCCTGATAACCCGCACATCATGGCAGAAATACTTGCCGCCAAACTGTGCGCCAATACCAATTTTCTGGGTCATCTCCAGCACCCGGCGTTCCATCTCCAAATCGCGGAACGCATGCCCGGCCTTGCTGCCTTGTGTTGGCAAATTATCCAGCCACTTGGTTGAACCCAATTTCACGGTCTTCAAGGTTAATTCAGCCGAGGTGCCGCCAATAACAATTGATAAATGATAGGGCGGGCAGGCGGCGGTTCCTAAAGTCTTTGCCTTGGCCTCAATGAACGCCAGAATTTTCTCAGGCGTCAAAACCGCGCGGGTCTCCTGGTACAGATAAGTTTTATTGGCCGAGCCACCACCCTTGGCAATGAACATCAAATGGAACTCATCGGCATGGTGCTCGCCTGGTGCTGCCATAATGTCAAACTGCACCGGCAGATTATTGCCGGTGTTCACTTCATCATACATGTTCAAAGGCGCCATCTGCGAATAACGCAAATTGGTTTCGGTATATGTGCGGTGCACGCCGTAGCTTATGGCGGCTTCCTCGTCGCCTTGCACCCACACATTCTGGCCTTTTTTACCAAACACCAAAGCGGTGCCGGTGTCCTGGCACATCGGCAAAATGCCGGCGGCTGAGATATTGGCGTTCTTCAAAAACTCCATCGCCACGTAGCGGTCATTGCCGGAGGCTTCAGGGTCTTTCAGAATATTCGCCAGTTGCTGCAAATGCGCCGGCCGCAGTAAATGCGAGACCTCATGAAACGCCTCAAACGCCAAAGCGGAGAGTGCTTCCGGCGCAATTTTCAACACACTTCTGCCATCAACCTCGATGGCCGACACCCCGGCGATATCGAGCTTGCGGTACAAGGTGGTGTCTTCGCCTTGCGGAAACATCGGCGTGTAGCTGAAGGCAGGGGAAACCTTGGCTTGCGCGTTCATATTTTATCCTCGAGCAGCGGTAAAAATTATTCTTTCGGGGGGCGGCGGCGGAACGCATCCAGGCTCACCACCTCGGCGGGGCCGTCATAATTACGGCTGGGCACGTCATCGCCCTCCGGGGCTGGCAATTCCGCCAGCGGTACGGTTTGCGGCACTTCAACCTCAAAATTCAACCCAAACTGCACTTCCGGGTCGGCAAAGGCGGTAATGGCGGCCACCGGGATCACCAGGGTTGAGGGAATGCCCGAGAATGAAAGCCCCACAGAGAGCACCTGGTCCACCTCATCCATTGCCAGGCTATGGAACTGGTGTTGCAAAACAATGGTCATTTCATCGGGATACTGGGCGCGCAACCGGTCAGGAATATGCACGCCCGGAAAGCCGGTCTTAAAGGTCACATAAAAATGGTGTCCCCCAGGCAGCCCCTCGTGCGCCGCATGGGCAATCGCGCTTACCACCACATGGCGCAGAGCTTCCTGCGTCCAGCTATCGTAAGGTAGCAGGCTATCGGGGATCGGGGTGTCGTCTTCAGCCATTCTTCATCATACTCCGCAATGCGGCGTCATAACCCAGCTATCCGCACGCGGCAAATACGGCGGAATCCTAACTCGCAATCTCGCGGGATTCTCTCTCGTAATGGCGGTAATATTTTTCCGTCACCAGGTCGGTTTGCACCACCACCGCGATATCAGTGGTGTTGAATTGCGTATCAATCACCGCCCCGTCACCCACAAAGCTCCCCAGCCGCAAATAACCCTTGATCAACGGCGGAAGCGTCATCAGCACGCGCTTGGTATCCAGGCTGGCAGGGTCGCAGCGCTGCATATCCACATACCGCCCAGCCAACGCCTTGGGCCGGATCGCTTCCGGCGCCAGATGATAAGTATATAAATACGTTAACTCAGCCGCCAAGGCATCGGGGTCAGTGCCAGGAAAGCTGGCGCAGCCGAACATCAGGTCGATGCCATAATGGAACACATAGGCAGCAATGCCGCGCCACAATAGTTGCAGCACCGCCCGCGAGCGATAGGTCGGCGCGGTGCAGGAGCGTCCTAATTCCAGCAACTGTCCGGGAAAACGCTCAAGCATCGAAATATCATACTCATCCGCGGAATAAAATTTTCCTAGCTTGGCCGCTGCCATCTGCCGGATCAGCCGGTAGGTGCCCACCACACTCTCTGGGCCATCGCCCAAATTATGGTCAACCACCAACAAATGGTCGGCTACATCGTCAAAAATGTCGCAGTCGCGCTGCGTGGCGCTGGTGTCAGCATCAGCTCTGGCGCCCAGCTCTTCATAGAACACCCGGTAGCGCAGCCCTTGAACCGCCTTGATCTCATCCGCCGTGACCGCCAGCCGCACACCCAGATGACCCGCCCGCAATTCTGCAAAGCCTGGAGCGGCGTTACCAATAACAAAGCGTGGTAACGCGGGCGCTGTTCTTGTGTTCACGTGGCTGAACTTTCAATATCAAAGTCGTTCACGGCATCATCGGCTACCGGCTGGCCTGCCTGCCCGTCTGCCTGCTTGCGGCCAAACAGCTCAATTTTGATCAATGCCACGCCAAACCCATGCTTGGCGGCGATCTCTCGCAACAATATTTCGGCCTCTGGGGCTGAGAATTCAACGACTTTCCCGTTATCCTGGTCAACCAGGTGAAAATGGTTGCGATCCCCGCTCGGCTCATAACGGGCGCGCTTGCTGCCCAGGTCGCGCCGTTCCAAAATCCCCTTGGCTTCCAGCAGGCGCACAGTGCGGTAAACAGTTGCCAATGAGATACGTTCATCAACCTGATTGGCCCGGCGATGCAGCTCATCTACATCCGGATGATCATGGGCTTCCGACAACACCCGCGCTATCACTCGGCGCGGACCTGTCATCTTCAGCCCATTCTCTATGCACAGGCGCTCTATGCTTATATCCATTAAAATGCCTTGTGGCCCAAGTTTTTTGTCCGGTCCAGCCTTAACAGAGAACCTATTATGACAATCACATTGCCGATCCACCATAAAGCCATAGACATTACATCGGAAACCTGCCCGATGACATTCGTGCGCACACGTTTAGCCCTGGATACAATGGAAACCGGCCAGATTTTACTGGTGCGCCTCAAAGGTGCTGACCCATTGAAAAACGTCCCCCGCGCCGCCGCTGATCAAGGTCATGACCCCCTGGACCTCCTCGAACAGCCTGACGGCACTTGGCTGCTGGTGCTGCAAAAGGGCTAAAGCGTCAAACTCATCACCACCGCATCTTCGCCATTGGCATAATATTGCCTGCGCAACCCGGCCTGCTGAAAGCCAAATGCCTCATAAAGCCGGCGGGCAGGGGCGTTGCCCGCCGCTACCTCTAAATGCACCTTCTCTGCCCCTTGGCTACGGGCCTGTGCCAACCCCACCTGCAGCAGCGCCCGGCCAATGCCGCGCCGCTTGGTGACCGCCCCGATGGTGATAATCTCCGCCTCATCGGCCACCACCCGCAACAGCAGCAGCCCGCCGCGCTCATCCAGGCAGCCGAACACCCCGGGTTGCGCCAGCAGGCTGGCAAAACTGGCCAAATCCCATGGCTCATCAGGAAATATCGCGCCATGCACCGCTGCCATAATATCAGCTTGCGCCTGATTGGCGGTAATCACACTGGTGCTGGCCGCAAACCGCCGGCCGGCAGCTTTGCTTCAGGCGGATCAACATAAACCGGCTGCGCCGGCAGTGGCGCCAACCCTGCCGCGTGCCTTGCCCGCGCGGCCATGGCCACCCAAGCTGGGTCGATTTCCCGGGCACTGGTTAAAAAAACATCGCCACCCGCCGCGGCAATCAGCGCCGCGACCTCATTGGCCGCATTGCCCGCCACCGCTACGGGCGTTCTGATAATGGGGATATCGGCATCGGCAAAACTCTCGGCAATGCCGTTCCTGATGAGGAAGATTTTCTCCCGCCGTGCCCGGATGGCTACCCATAAAGGTCGGTTGAGCACCGGAAACGCCGCTTCAAATGCTTCAGCAACGCTCACCCCCCATAGCGGCACCCCAGCCGCCGCCGCGTAGCCCTGCGCGATGGCGATGGTGGTTCGCAGCCCGGTAAAGCTCCCTGGCCCGATGGTCACCGCCACCGCGCCAATGGGCACGCTTGCTTTCGCCAAACAGCTTTGCACCAGTTCCGGCAGCGTTTCGATCAAACCCGGACGCCCCGGCGCAAACTGCCGCGCCAGCACCATGCCACCGGCTGACACAACCGCCACCCCGGCGCGGCTCAGCGCTGCGTCAAACGCCAGAATATTCACGCGAAAATGGCGGCCTCTTCAAACGCCAGCTTGGGCAGCCGCGGGAATGGATGCTCCGGCTTGCCATGGCCTAGATTGATCAGGAAGTTAGACTTCCAGCCGCTTTGGCCAAAAAACGCCCGGTCAACCTTGTTTTTATCAAAGCCTGACATCGGCCCGCAATCAATCCCCATCGCCCGCGCCGCCATCATCAAATAGGCGCCCTGCAGGGTGGAGTTACGAAACGCCGTCTCCTCAGCCAGGTCAGGGTTGCCGGAGAACCAGGCTTTCGCATCGGCTGGGGGAAATAATTTTGGTAATTGCTGGTAGAACAATGGGTCTTGCGCCACAATCACGGTCACCGGCGCTGCCATGGCTTTATCAATATTGCCGGCACTTAAAGCTGGTTTCAGCTTCTCCTTGCCCTCCGGCGTGCGGATGAACACAAAGCGCCCCGGCGAGCAGTTGGCCGAGGTTGGCCCCAGCTTCAATAATTCATAAAGCGCCTGCAACGCCTCATCGCTGATGGCCTCGTCGGTAAACTCCCATTTGGTACGGGCATCACGAAACAGAACATCCAGCGCGGTATCGTCTAAAGCCATGGCAAACCCCCTCAGGCAGCCTGAGTCACTGACTGCACCTCAGGGATATAATGTTTCAGCAGATTCTCAATCCCATGCTTCAGCGTGGCGGTGGAGGAGGGGCACCCGGCGCAGGCACCCTGCATCTTCAGGGTCACCACACCGTCGCGAAACCCGCGGAAAATAATATCGCCGCCGTCACCCGCCACCGCCGGACGCACCCGCGTTTCCAGCAATTCCTTAATCTGGTTGGCAATTTCCACATCTTCCGGCGCCACATCCTCAGCCACCAGTTGGGCCTTCTCGCTCATCACCGGCTTGCCGGAAACAAAATGCTCCATGATCACGCCCAGTACCTGCGGCTTTAACGCCTGCCACTCGGTTTCACCGGATTTGGTGATTGTTACAAAATCCCCGCCCAGAAACACCCGCGCGACTCCGGGCAGGCCAAACAGCGCATCGGCCAGCGGGCTGATCAGTGCTGCATCCGCATCGGCAAAATCCGCCGTGTGCCCTACCAGAACATCCCGCCCTGGCAGAAATTTCAGTGTCGCCGGGTTGGGCGTGCCCTCGGTCTCGATGAACATGGTTTTTTATCCCTCTGATTAATCAGGACCAAGCAGGTCCGGTTGCCTAATAGATTGCTTGTTTCCCCGGTAAAGACAAGGGCAGAGACCACCGGTTTATGGTCAGCCCTGCAATAATCACTTGATTTGAACACCGAACTGATGAAATATAGACTCTTAGTTGCGAATGATTATCATTGCCAGTTAAGCGAGAGACCAGGGATTAACCATCATGTTCAACCAGCAGATCGTCGCCGAAAATTTTTTCCTGAAAGATGTCAACGCCTTGCGCGACAGCGTGAAACCCTATCTCAGCGCCGCGCCCTCAGCGGACCCCACCCCATCAATTGCTCTGCTGCAAACCGTTCTGGCGGCTGAGATTGTGTGCGTGCTGCGCTACACCATGATCTCAGTTTCGCACGACGGCCTGCAAAATGCCTGGATCGGCACCGAGTTCCAGGAGCAGGCCAATGACGAGCGCAAGCACATGACGATGGCGGCCAAGCGGATCCAGCAGCTCGGCGGCACCCCCAACTTCAACCCGCCGGGCCTGACCTCCCGCGCCGCCGGCCCTGGCACCTATGATGGCAATTTCGCCAAGCAGGTAAATGAAAATCTCGAAGCCGAACAATCCGTCATCGCCCACTACCGCGACCTGATCACCTACTTCGCGCCCCGCGACGCCCAAACCTGCGCCATGCTGGAAGATATTATCCGCGATGAGGAAGACCACACCCGCGACATGGCGGATTTATTGGGGGCTTATTCGGGATAGTGGGGGGATGATGCAGGAACTTGGGGGGGGAGCAAGGCAGCGAATTTGAGGGTTTGGCGGTTGGGCAGGGATGGGTGGCGCTTCGCTTACCCATCCAACATTATCAATACCCTCACCCGTAGGATGGGTGAGCACAGCGCCACCCATCGATTTTGGCATGTTACCGGTTAACGCTCTCCTGTATGATCCACAGGTGTTTCAACGCCGGCCCATTCTGAGGGGTACAGCCCTGCGGCCATCGTCCGGTGGAACGAGGAAAACGGCCAATCCTTCGGCTCGGCAACCAATCCGTGTTTCACCGGGTTGAAATGAACATAGTCAATATGCCTCGTATAATCCTGGGCATCGCGAATTGTGTGTTCCCAGAATCGGCGTTGCCAGATGCCACGTTCACCCTTGCCATGCCTGCTGGCGGAGCGAAATTCATCCGGCGGAATATGTTTGGAAAATATGGTTTTAATGGCACGCCACCGCCCAGAATAATTCGTATCGTCCGCAGGCAGGGTCCATACGCAATGCAAATGGTCTGGCAGCACAACAAAAGCATCTATATGAAAAGGTTCTGATAATCGTACTTTGCGCACCGCATCGCGCAAATGCTCAATATGCTGCACAAGCAGCGCGGTGCGTCGGTCATAAAGGTTGACCGTGAAAAAATACGTGCCACCGGGCACCCGGTTACGCCGGTAATTGGTCATATGTTACGGTAACTAACCAATGGGAAATGTAAACAAGTGACGGATGGGTGACGCTGCGCTTACCCATCCTACGTTTTACTGCATCGTGAGCACACACGGTGCACTCCAGCGCTGCAGGATATTCAGTGTCGCACTGCTTACTCTGACCGCGTGAAATTTGTCTTTTTGACGCCGTCTTCATAAACCGAGAAAGTTTTGCAGTTCAGGGCGTTTTTGGTGCTGATGTCGCGCAATTTTTTGAAATTTCACTTTGGCGAACGGCTTGTTGTTGGCCTTTAATGTTTGCTACTTGTGGGGCAATATTTTCACCAGACAGAGAGGCAGTCGGCACACCGATCAATATCACACCCCAAGTATCGGCAGTCCGCGCTTGGCTTTGCTCGGCTGCGGCTGTTGCGTAGGCATTAGCCAGGTTAATTTCTTCCTGCGAAAGCTGCTCACAGCTCCAGTTTTGATACGTCACAGGGCTCACGTATGCGGGTTGAATAGTCTCGGGTGATTGCGCGCAGCCATTCAAAAAAACAACTAGACCCATAATACTCAATAATGAAAAACGCACGAAATTCCCCAATCCTCGTTATAAAATACTGCGGCAAATGTTCATTTGGTTTTTTGATTTTACATCAAAATGAAAATCAAGCAACATGGTATTTACAATGCCAAGCTAAGGATGAAATAGCGCAGTGCATTCTGGTATTTTGTGCGTTGAGGCAGCGTCAGACATCGCAACAACCGTAGGATGGGTGAGCGCAGCGCTACCCATCCATTTTGGGCTGTCATCGGCCACCCATGATTGCCTCCTTGGTATTATCGGCACGTAGGGTTCATACGCGACGTAATTGGTCTGGTAGCGCAAAGCTGTCATTTATTTGAAAAGGTTCTGATAACCCTGAACAACGAACACCATCGCGCAAATTTTTAATGTTCTGCACATGCAGCGCAGTTGCGCCGGTCAAAGGCAACAAATTACGGCAACAAACTAATGAGGAATCACAAACAGGTAAGGGATATGTAGCGCTGCGCTTATCCATTTTATTAACCGCTTGCGATTTTGCGGGCGAAGCAGAATATGCGTTTTCGGCAATTAATTTCTTTTGGGGCGCCAAAATGCTATTAAAACGGCAATTGTCCACGCAGAGTTAGCAAAAAACTCGACCGTTTGTTGGTTTCCACCGATATATTTTAAGTATAAACTCTGCACACAAAAATCCAGAAATCCCCCAACGATTAAAACAATAATAAATATTTTCCAATTAATTTGTCGGAAATTCAGTCGTCCAATAGGCATGGTTTGTATCCCGTTAAAGCTATAATTTTATAAAAAGTCAGCCAACGTAGTTAATAAAGTTTTGTAAAGTTTTGTGTATTCAACCACCCTGGCTAGTTTGTTCTCTACTGCATCGTCAGCACACACGGCGCGCTCCACCGTGGCGGCGTAATCAGTGTCGCACTTCCCACCCGTACAGAATGCAGCTTTCCATCCAAACTTCGACTCCAAAAATCTAGAAACTTCCGCAGTTCCGGGAATTTCGGCGCCAAATCCAAATTCTGCCAGATATAGCTTTGCAGCACCGCCGGGTGGTCCGGCAAATGGTATAAAATTTCAGCGGTGGTCAGCCGGTAGTCGCGCATTTGTAAGGCAAGGCTCATTGTCACTCTCCATCAGCTTTTGATGGCGTCTTTCCCCTTATTCACAAATCTGCCACGAAACCCCGCCTCCGAATCAACAAAAAAATGCGCGATTTCAGCAACTTGGCACTCAACCTTTCAGAGTGCTGCCGTTCTTGACATCTATCCGCCCTGGCTCTAAATCCTTGGCACTCTCCAAATGGGAGTGCTAACAGCCGCGGCGCCGCTTCAGGGCCGGACAGGCTGATAGTCTTGCAAGATTATCTGATTAGGAGCGATCCATATGGCAAAATTCCGCCCATTGCATGACCGCGTTGTGGTCCGTCGGCTGAATGCCGAGGAAAAGACCGCTGGCGGCATCATTATCCCTGACACCGCCAAAGAAAAGCCGATGGAAGGCGAAATCGTCGCTGCCGGCCCAGGTGCTCGTAACGAAGCCGGCGCCTTGGTGGCATTGGAAGTCAAAGCGGGTGACCGTGTTCTGTTCGGCAAATGGTCCGGCACCGAAGTTAAAATTGATGGTGAAGACCTGCTGATCATGAAGGAATCGGACATTCTCGGCATTGTCGAGAGCACCCCGGCCCCGAAGAAAAAAGCCGCGTAAAGCAAAAATCCCGTAACCCTCGCGTCCTGATGACAAAGCGGCATCGCCGCATAGTCTGAATCAGGCCGCTTCTCCGAAGGAGAAAAAATATGGCTGCTAAAGACGTACGTTTTGGCCCCGACGCCCGTGACCGCATGTTGCGCGGCGTTGATATCCTTGCCAACGCAGTAAAAGTTACCCTCGGCCCGAAAGGCCGTAACGTTGTCATCGAGAAATCCTTCGGCGCCCCGCGCATCACGAAGGACGGTGTGACCGTTGCCAAGGAAATCGAGCTGTCTGATAGGTTCGAAAACCTCGGCGCTCAGCTGATCCGCGAAGTCGCTTCCAAAACCAACGACCTCGCCGGTGATGGCACCACCACCGCCACCGTATTGGCACAGTCGATCGTTCGTGAAGGCGTTAAGGCAGTTGCTGCTGGCCTGAACCCGATGGATTTGCGCCGCGGCATCGACAAAGCGGTTACCGCTGTTGTTGAAGAGCTGAAAAAGCGCACCAAAAAAATCACCACCCCGTCTGAGACCGCTCAGGTTGGTACCATCTCCGCCAATGGCGAAACCGAAATCGGCGAGATGATCTCCAAGGCGATGCAAAAAGTCGGCAACGAGGGCGTTATCACGGTTGAAGAAGCCAAGGGCATCCAAACCGAGCTTGACGTTGTTGAAGGCATGCAGTTTGACCGTGGCTATGTGTCCCCGTACTTCATCACCAACCCGGAAAAGATGATCGCGGACCTCGACAGCCCGTACATCTTGATCTTTGAGAAGAAGCTCTCCGGCCTGCAGCCCATGCTGCCGCTGCTTGAGGCCATTGTGCAAACCGGCAAACCTTTGTTGATTATTGCTGAGGATGTTGAGGGCGAAGCCCTGGCAACCTTGGTTGTGAACAAGCTGCGCGGCGGGCTGAAAATTGCTGCTGTCAAAGCCCCTGGCTTTGGTGACCGCCGCAAGGCCATTCTGGAAGACATCGCCATCCTCACCGGTGGCCAGGTGATCTCCGAAGACCTCGGCATCAAGCTGGAAACCGTCACCCTTGCCATGCTCGGTAAGGCCAAGAAGGTTCTCATCGAGAAAGAAAACACCACAATCATCGAAGGCGCTGGCAAGAAGGCTGACATTAGCGGCCGCGTTAACCAGATCCGTGCGCAGATCGAGGAAACCACGTCTGACTATGACCGTGAGAAGCTGCAAGAGCGTCTGGCCAAGCTGGCAGGCGGTGTTGCCGTTATCCGTGTTGGCGGTGCGTCTGAAGTTGAAGTGAAAGAGCGCAAGGACCGCGTGGATGACGCTTTGCACGCAACCCGCGCCGCTGTTGAAGAAGGCATTGTGCCGGGCGGCGGCGTGGCTCTTGCCCGCGCTTCGCTTATCCTTGCCAAGCTGAAGGCTGAGAACGAAGACCAGCGCGTTGGTATCGAAATCATCCGTAAGGCTATCCAGGTGCCATTGCGCCAGATTGCTGAGAACGCTGGTGAAGACGGTGCGGTTATTGCCGGCAAGGTGCTCGATAAGGATGAGTATTCTTATGGTTTTGATGCTCAGTCCGGTGAGTTCAAGGACATGGTCAAGGCTGGTATTATCGACCCGACCAAGGTTGTGCGTACCGCCCTGCAGGACGCTGCCTCCGTGGCCGCGTTGATCATCACCACCGAAGCCGGTGTGGTTGAGCGCCCAGAGAAGAAAGCTCAAGGCGGCCCAGGCGGCGGCATGGGCGGCATGGGTGGCATGGGCGATATGGACTTCTAAGTCTCTCGCTGAAAGCAACAAAAAAGCCAGGGGGTTTTGCTCCCTGGCTTTTTTTATGGGCGCAGCGCTTACATCTCAAGTCTGGCAAGAGCAATATCCGATTAGGTTGAATCGAAGATTCAGCGTGATTGGATGAAATTGCTCGCTCAGACAAATCTGGAGCGTTTCCGATTGATCGGAAAACGCTCTAGTACGCCATGTTGAGTTTGGCAGATGCAACATCCTGCATGAAAACGGGCGGCTCGTTGGTGTTACCACACCTCGCAGCCGCCCTCTTTTTAATCTCGCTAATGGATACCTAAGAGCTAAGCCCTTAGTGGTGTCCAAGGGGCAAAGCCTCTTGGATTTTTTTTGCCTAAACGGCTGACTTCGCAGCCATCGAGATATTCTGCCGTTCAGGGCCAAATATCATCAGAACAATCAGCACCACGGCGACAGTACTGGCCACCACCATCAGGGCGTAACCATAATCACCGCCATGGCTGGCGCCAATGCCAGCTTGGATGGGCCCGTTGAAGGAGGCGACGAAGTTACCCAACTGGTAAACGAACCCAGGGAACACGCCACGGATTTCCGCGGGTGAGAGTTCGTTAAGATGGGCAGGCACCACGCCCCAGGCCCCTTGCACCGCGAACTGCATCACGAAGGCAGCCATGGCGATGGTGACGGCAGATGTGCCGTGCGACCAGAAATACACTACGCAGAGTGACATGGCGCAGGCCAGAGCAATGGCCCAGCGGCGGCCAATTTTCTGGCTGAGCAGACCAAAGGTGATACCGCCCAGGATCGCACCGATATTATACACGATCACGATATTGGTCAGCGTGCCGTGGTCAAATTTCATCTGCTTGCCCAGATACAGCAGCGGATAAATATCCTGGGTGCCGTGTGAGAAGAAGTTGAAGGCGGTCATCATCAGCACGCCGTAGATCACCAGCTTGGCATTGCCGGTCAGCACGCGCATGAGGGAAACCTTAGGTCCGGTACGGATTTTCCGGAACGCCGGGCTTTCCTCAACCTGGCTGTTGATGAAGAATATTAACAAGGCGGGAGTCGCACCGATAAAGAACATCCCGCGCCAGCCTACATATTGATAAACAAAGCCGAACAACAAGGTCGCGAGTAAGTAACCAGTCGGGTAGCCGGCTTGCAGCAGGCCGGAGACCCAACCGCGCCAGCGCACCGGAATGGTTTCCATCGCCAGTGAGCTACCCACACCCCATTCGCCGCCCATGGCAATGCCAAATAAAGTGCGAATGATCAGGAACGATGTAAACGACCAAGCGAAACCGCTCAGCGCCTCAAATACGGAATACAGCACAATGACCAGCATCAGTATCGGTTTGCGGCCATAAATATCGGCTAAGCGGCCAAAAATCAGCGCCCCGATGGCGCGGGTGCCAAGCGTGACGGTAATGGCGAAGGTGATGGAGGTTACGCTGACGCCAAATTCCTTGGCGACAGCGGCAAAAGTGAAAATAAGAATAAAAAAATCGAACGCATCAAGCGTCCACCCCAAAAACGCCGCAACAACGACGTTGCGAGACCGTCGCAGATCTTCCGTGGTTGTACCCGACATATTTTTCCTCCGGTTCTGTTATGTTCACACAACAGTAACCGCAAAGAAGTCAGTTGCAAATAGTTAATAACTCTTAAAATTGTTATGAATAAAAATGGTCGGAGTGAGAGGATTCGAACCTCCGGCCCCTGCGTTCCGAACACAGTACTCTAACCAGGCTGAGCTACACTCCGATGCTGGCCCTATAGCCGAAGCCACGCCTGTGCGGCAAGGGGCGGCCGGTTGGCAATTTGGACTTGCGCGGGTTGGCGGAGGAGATTGAACCTTCATGAATTAAAAAACCTCATGATAT
>JAQNCT010000105.1 GCA_029077825.1 Acidocella sp.
CGCCAATGCGCCCGCCGCCATGGCGCCCTGGGGCGGGCAAACGCCATTAATGGGCACCAACCCGATCGCCAGTGCGTTTCCACGCCCTGAAAACCCGCCGGTGGTGATCGATTTGTCGCTCTCAAAAGTGGCACGCGGCAATGTAGTGGCGGCGGCGCAGCGTGGCGAAGCAATCCCTGATGACTGGGCGCTCGATATAGACGGCAACCCAACCACTGATGCAAAAGCCGCGCTGGCAGGTACCATGCTGCCACTGGGCGGTGCCAAGGGTGCGGCATTGGCGTTGATGGTGGAAGCCATGGCCGCCGGGCTTACCGGCAGCCATTTTGCTTTCGAGGCATCATCGTTTCTTGATGCCAAAGGCCCGCCGCCAGCCACCGGCCAATTCATCATCGCCATCAACCCGGCCCTATTTGGCCCTGGTGTGAGCTATATTGAGCGTCTGTTCGCCGCCGTTGCCGCTGAAAAAAATACGCGTCTACCGGGCGAGCGCCGCCTCGCCAACCGGCAGAAAGCCGCCCGCGAGGGGCTGGAGGTGCAGGATGAATGGCTTGCAGGACCATAACGCGGCGGATTGCGCCATTAGCCCTTGCCGTTACAGGTCAGATATTATCTATAAGGGGTATGATACAACAATCCTGCCAACTTGCACCGCAAAGCTTGTTCCGAGATGAGTGAGGCCGCCAATAAGCCTGAGGCTGGCATGAGCTTCCAGCCACTTTATGCGCAGGTCAAAACGCTGATGACGCAGCGTATTGGTTCGGGCCAATGGCAGCCGGGGGAAATGATACCCAACGAGTTTCAACTGGCCGCGGAGTTCAAGGTAAGCCAAGGAACCGTGCGCAAGGCTCTCATTGCGCTCGAAGCCGATAAGCTGATTGTTCGCCGCCAGGGGCGTGGCACCTACGTGGCGCGCCATACCGGCGAGCAAACCTTGTTTCAGTTTTTCAGGATGGTGGATGCCGAGCAACAGCGGCTAACGCCTGTCAGCCGGCCATTATCGCAAAAGCAAATGCGGGCCAACAAGGAGTTGGCCAGGCTACTGGCGGTTACAGCGGGCGAACTGCTGCATGTGATTACGCGGGTGCGGTATTTTGGCAATGATCCCGCTATTTTCGAACGGGTTTACATTCCCGTGGTCTTGATGCCCGATCTCGCGGTCACGCCTGGTGTCGATATGGTTGACGAAATGTATGTGATATATCAGGAACGCTACCGAATCACGATTGCCAATGCCAGCGAAACATTACGCGCCGTGCCGGCGGGCCGCGATGAAATGAAGCATTTGGCTGTACCAAAGGATTTTCCGCTGCTGGAAATTGCCCGCATCGCACGTGACGTTAACGGCAAAATCGTTGAGCTCCGCATTAGCTATTGCAAAACCACTAACTATAGCTACGCCACTGAAGTGACCTAACTTTCAAAACACCAGGGTAAGCCCAGACACCATCACCCCGGCAGCCACCACTTTACGGAATAATTCGTGGTTCATCCTGCTATAAAGCTGCCAGCCGATCCAACTTCCGGCGGCCAAAGGGGGTATTGAAACAACGATCAACAGCAAGGCCATTTTGTCGATCTGCGATATGACGATGAGTGCCAAAGTGAAAATCTGCACAACCAGAACAAAAGGCTGATAGACGCCACGCGCCGTATCACGCGGCCAGCCACGCAATTGTGTCCAGATCATCGGCAAAACGCCGGCAAAGCCGCCCAGCCCGCTGAGGATCCCGCCAGCGGCGCCAACTGAAATATCAACGGCCAGAGGCACCCGCGCGAACACCGGCAAGCGCCGAACGAATAATACATACAAGCCAAACGATGTCATAAGCGTGCCGAGAATTATTTTAAAATCACTGACGTTTAAAATTGATAGTATCCAAACCCCTACAGGTACGCCCAACAACCCGCCAAACACAAAAGGTGCCAGCCGGCGCGGCTCAATGGCAGCGCGCATTGGCCACATCAGCCCGGCGTTGACGATAATACTGCATCCGGTAATTAAAGCCGTTGTCTCAACCGGTGACAGCCGATGCAGCCAAAAAGACGCCGCGATCAAGGCAAATCCAAAACCGCTGGCGCCGGAAATAATCCCGCCAAAAAACGCCCCAAGCCAGACGACCAGCAGCAGATTATAGGGGAGTGCTAAGCTCATAGGGTGCCTATCGCTGCATACCCCATTTTTGCACCGTGCGGACTTCAATGGCACGGAACAATACCGATTCCACCAGCAGGCCGATGATAATCACGGTCAGCAAACCAGCAAACACGCTGGAAGTGTTCAATTCTTCGCGCGCCTCAAAAATATACCAGCCCAGACCGCCGGAGCGCGAGGATACACCAAACACCAGTTCTGCCGCGATCAG
>JAQNCT010000056.1 GCA_029077825.1 Acidocella sp.
CAGCTGATTCAGGGCGCAAGCCATGATCCACAATGAAAGCGATCAGACCCCCGCCTTGCGAGGCGGCCCAGGACTGCGCCAGCAAAACCAAAGCCGTGCTGTCAGCCCCGCCGGAAACCGCCACCGCCAGACGAGGGGCGTTACCAAATGGCCCAAGCCGGGCCATGGCAGCCGCAAATTCTAGCTGCAATGCGCCCGATGGCTGGCGGCGGCGATGGCCGGAGCCATGCCTTTTGGCGGATTAGGAAACTGGCTGTTCAGCGAGGACAGAGTATCGCAGGCCGCCGAAGCCTGATGAATGGCAGTCAGTGAGTTCGCCAATCCCAGCAAGGCGCCTGGCGCGTTGCTGCCGTTATGGGCACGGTTGTAGGTGTCATCGAAGGCAATGGCTGCGTCCTGATTTTTACCCTCGCCGTACAGCGACTGCGCCAGGATATATTGTGCCTGATAGCCTTCCGGGCTGGTTTTGGCTGTGGCCAGAATGCTGCGGGCATTCTGTTCCGCCAGCACGTAATTACGCTTGGCCAGCGCTGCCTCAGCGTCACGCAGCGCCAATTTCGGCGAAACCGGCGCAACGGCGGGCGGCGGTGGCGGGGCTGCTGGCGTGTCAGTGGCGGGGGCATTCAGGGTTTGCGGACCACTTGCCGTTGTGGCTGCGCCAGGAGCCGGCGGTACGCTGCCATTGGTCATCTGAAACTTCAGATCATCGATTTCCTTCTGCATCGTGGCATTTTGGGTACTGACCTGATTTTGCAGCGTGTCCACCTTGCCGCTCAACTCCTGCACCTGGCTTTGCAACTGGCTGACCTGTGAGAGCAGGTTGGTCACTACACTTGAATCAGGTGGCGCGGCGCTGCTGGGGGCCATTGGCGCTGGCGCGGATGAGCCACCCAGCGACGAACCGCCGCCACCGCCGGATTGCATCTGCTGAACCTGCTGCTGCAATTGCAAAATTTGATTTTCGAGCGCGATGCCTTCCTGGCTCTGCACCATCGGCTGGCTATAAGCCGCGCTGCACGGCAGCAGCAAAGCAAAGGCGGCTATCGCAAAACTTATCTGGCGCATTGGCAAACCCTTTAGACCCTCTAAGCTTTGTCTAGTCCCGCAATTCCATGGTGAAAAGATGGCAAGAGCCAAAAACAAAAAAGGCGGCGTCACCTTTGCAGGGAACGCCGCCGGTATTTTTAACTCGATCAGCCCGGCAAAAGCCGGGAAGCAAAGAGATTAGTGGCAGTTTTGCGGGTTGTTACCCTGAACCGATGTAATCGCGTTACGGTTCTGCTGATATGAAGCATCGTCATTGCCAGCGGCAACCGGGCAGCCCTTACCATAGGAAATGGTCTGGATGCGTGAAGCAGCAACGCCCTGGGCAACCAGATAGTCACGGGCCGCGTTGGCGCGATGCTTGCCGAGCGCCAAGTTGTAGGTCTCGGTGCCACGTTCGTCGGCGTTACCAGCCACCAGAACGTCAACGTTCGGGTACTTGGCCAGCCAAGCTGCCTGACGGCCGAGCGTGGCGTCAGCATCAGAGCTCAGGTTAGCTTTGTTGAAATTGTAGAAAACGCGGTCACCAACGTTGGCGACCAGGTCCTGCTCACTGCCAGGAGCAACCATAGCATTGCCGCCGCCGGTTGAGGCAGTGGTGTTAGCTGTTGGTGTTGAAGAGCAGGCTGCCAGCAGGGCAAGGCCGGCAAAAGCGCCCAATGCTTTGAAATTCATAGTAAAATCCGTCCCTGTACAGAATGGCTGTCGAAATTGACAATAGAGTAGATCCGCAGCCACATGGCTGCAAACCTTGATGCGGGGATTACAGCGCGGGTGCGTAATGGGTCAAGCATCATAACCATGTATTTTGTGCGTCTAAGCCATGATTCCAGCTATTTGTGATAGAAATTTGTTGCTGTTGATTATTTGTAACAGTTGACGATGGAAAATCCTTCGTGGCGACGTGGTAATTTGTCCCGGCTTGACATTTTGGTCCACTCCTTGTCTGCGAAGCCACCGTCATTTCGCGGATATAGCGGTGACTTGAACCGGATGGATGATGATGACCGACCCTGACTTGCTGCAACTACAATCGGAGTCGGTGGCATCCATCGCAAAGGCCGATGCCGCCACCCTAGAGGCGCTGCGGGTGGGGCTGCTGGGTAAGGCCGGCCAGATTACCGCTTTGTTAAAAGAGCTCGGCAGCATGGAGCCTGAGGCCCGCAAGGTACGCGGGGCTGAAGTGAATGAGCTGAAAGCGGTTGTTACCAGCGCGCTCGAAGCCCGCAAGGCGGTATTGGATGAAACGGCGCTCTCGCTAAAGTTGCAAGCCGAACGCATTGATATTTCCGCCCCGCCCCGCCCGGAGGGTTTGGGCTGTATTCATCCCATCAGCCGGACCATGGAGGAAATAGCTGCTATTTTTGGCGCCATGGGCTTTACCATCAAAGATGGGCCGGACATTGAGGATGATTGGTATAATTTCAGCGCGCTGAACATTCCCGCCCACCACCCGGCGCGGGCGATGATGGACACGTTTTATTTGCAAGCAAACCCGGGGGTGCGCCCGCCGGTACTGCGCACCCACACCTCACCGGTGCAAATTCGAACCTTGCTAAAAGAACCACCGCCAATCCGCATTATTGTGCCAGGGCGCACCTTCCGTGCCGACCATGACGCCACCCATTCGCCGATGTTCCACCAGACTGAGGGGTTGGTTATCGGCAAGGGGATCACACTGGCGCATTTGAAAGGTTGCCTGATCGATTTTCTGCGGGCGTTTTTTGACAACCCAGACCTGCCGGTGCGCTTTCGCGCCAGCTACTTTCCCTTCACTGAGCCATCAATGGAAGTGGATATCGGCTGGAACCGTAAAACCGGTGAAATCGGCAAGGGGACTGACTGGCTGGAAATTTTAGGCTCCGGCATGGTGCATCCGAATGTATTGGCGAATTGCGGGATCGATCCGCGGGAATATCAAGGATTTGCCTTCGGCGTGGGCATTGAACGGATAACCATGCTGAAACACGGCATCGCGGATTTACGGCTGTTTTATGAGAGCGATGTGCGCTGGCTGCGCCATTACGGATTTTCAGCCCTGGCGCCCGCCATGCTGCATGAAGGGATTTAAGCAATGAAATTTTCCCTCTCCTGGTTGCGGACCTGGCTGGAAACTGACGCGCCATTGGACAGCATTGTCGAGACACTTTCAGCGATTGGGCTGGAAGTTGAGAGCGTGGAAAACCGCGCCGCCGCATTGGCACCTTTTGTAATTGCCGAAGTGATTGAAGCGCTGCCGCACCCGAACGCCGATCGGCTGCGGGAGTGCCGGGTCAATATCGGTGGCGCTGAATTGTCAGTGGTGTGCGGCGCGCCAAATGCCCGCACCGGCATGAAAGCGGTGTTTGCGCCGGCTGGCGCATTCATTCCCGGTTCAGGGATTACGCTCAAAGTTGGCGAGATTCGCGGCGTCAAATCAGAGGGCATGCTGGTAAGTTTCCGCGAGCTTAGCCTTGGCGATGACCATGAGGGTATTATCGAGCTTCCCGCCGATGCGCCGGTGGGAACGCCATACGTGGTTTGGGCCGGTATGGATGACCCGCTGATTGATATTTCCGTTACCCCCAACCGCGGTGATGCGCTGGCGGTGCGCGGTGTGGCGCGCGATCTGGCCGCCGCCGGGCTTGGCGTTTTAAAAAACTTCACCCCGGCTGTTATTACGGCCAGTGGCGCAAGCTCCATTGTATGGAACAACGAATTCCCCCAGGCCTGCCCTTATATTTTAGGCCGCACCGTGCGTGATGTGAAAAATGCTGAAAGCCCGGATTGGTTGAAGGCGCGCTTGGCGTCAATCGGGTTACGCCCGATCAACGCGCTGGTGGATATCACCAATTTTTTCACAATCGATCTGGGCCGCCCCTTACATGTGTTCGACGCTGACAAAGTGTCTGGCGGCGTGCTGACGCTGCGGCGCGGCAATGGCGAGAGTTTTGCCGGATTGCACGGCAAGCCAGTTACCGTAACGAATGATGATTGCGTGATTGCCGATGCGCATGGTGTACAATCACTCGCCGGGATTGTTGGCGGCGAAGCAACAGGCTGTGATGAGAATACCCGCAGCGTGTTCATCGAATGCGCGTGGTTTGACCGTGTGCAGATTGCACAATCTGGCCAGCGGCATGCTATTTTCTCAGATGCGCGGCAGCGGTTTGAGCGCGGGATTGATACAATGCTGTTGCCCGCCGCACTGGATTGCGCAACCGCGATGGTGTTGGAAATTTGTGGCGGCACCCCCAGCGATGTAAGTGCCGCAGGTGACAAACCAGACTGGAACCGTAAGGCCAACTTGCGCTTTGCCCGCTTGAAAGATTTTGGCGGTGCTGATGTAACACCCGATGAAGCTGTGGCTTCGCTGGAGCAACTCGGTTTCACCATCTACCGGCGCGACGCGGTGCATGTTGAACTTGATGTACCATCCTGGCGCAATGATGTCGCCAACCCCCCTGCCCTCGACCAGCATGACACGCCGCAAGCCGCAAAAGCTGCGGCAGGTGCCGCAGAGATCGAGCCTGAACATGATTTGATTGAGGAAGTGCTACGGCTGCGCGGGCTTGATTCCATTGTACCAGTTTCCTTGCCGGTACAGCCCGGCGTGCCAGGCCCAGTGCTAACGCCAAAGCAAGCCCGGCTGGCCTTGGCGCGGCGTGTGTTGGCTGCCCGGGGGTTAATGGAATGCGTAACCTTCAGCTTTTTAGGCCATGACATCGCCGGGCTGTTCGGGCACGCCACGGATTTACGTTTGGCCAACCCGATTGCCGCAGACCTGGATGAAATGCGCCCCACGCCGCTGGCAACGCTGGCGCTGGCAGCGGCCCGCAACATCGCACGCGGCTTTGGCGATTTGGCTTTGTTTGAGGTAGGGCCAGCGTATATTAATGCCGCAACGCAAATACAGGTGGCTGCTGGCATCCGTACCGGCGCAACCTTGCTCTCAGCATTACAGCCCAGCCGAAAATTTGATGCCATGGACGCCAAGGCTGATGCGTTGGCTGTGCTAACAGCCCTTGGCGTGCCGGTTGACGCCATTACGGCCACGCCAGATGCGCCTGACCATTATCATCCCGGGCAATCAGGCGTGTTGCGGCAAGGGCCCAAAATTATACTGGGACATTTTGGCACACTGCACCCCAGCCTGTGCGACAAGTTGGATTTGCCGCTCGGCAGCGTGGCCTTTGAGGTGTTTCTTGATACGATCGCCGAGCCTAAGCGCCGCAAAAAAACCGCACCGGTTTTGCCGGCCTTCCAGCCCATCCGGCGTGATTTTGCATTCCTGGTGGACGCCAACGCGCCAGCAGATGCCTTGCTACGCGCCGCCAAAGGCGCTGAACGCCAATTGATCAGCAATGTTGCGCTGTTTGACCGTTATGAAGGCAAAAACCTACCCGAGGGCCAGGTCTCGCTCGCAATGGCGGTGACCATTCAGCCGACTGAAAAAACCCTCACCGAGGCTGAATTGGATGCTGTGTCAGCGAGAATTATCACCGCCGTAGCTAAAGCCACCGGCGCGGTGTTACGCAGCTGAAGGTTTGTTTTGTAATGCAAACACCCTGAGCGCTGAGGCTAATGGTTGATCGGGGGTCCGGCCAGAATCAATCTGGCCAACCAAACCGGCCAGGGGTAGTAACCGCGCATCGGCCACCGCTTGCAGCACCGCCCAAAAAGCCGGTTCAAGGGCGATGCTGGTACGGTGGCCAGATAGGCTAAAGCTGCGTTTTACGAGCATTTTGCAGCGCATAAAGCAAAGCTGGCAAAAATATAAAAGTGGCGATCAATACCGCCAATAGGCTGAGCAGCAACAAATACCCCATGCTGGCGGTACCACGGTCGTGCGAAGCTGCCAGCGTACCAAACGCGGTACCGGTGGTAAGCGCCGAAAACAACACAGCCCGCGCGGTGGCTGAGGCGAGAAAATTATGCATTCCAGCGCGAAAATTCATCACAAAATAAACATTGAACGAGACACCAACACCCAGCAGCAGGGGCAGTGCAATGATATTGGCGTAATTTATACTCAGCCCAGCAAATCTACCAAACAGCGCCGTTAGCAAGCCAGATAATACCAAAGTGACAAGCACCAGCGCCATGTCACGAATGTTACGAAATACCAAAAACAATATCACCGCAATCGCAATGCTGGCCAACAAAGCTGCTTGGCGAAACGAATTTAAAATGGTTCCGGCTGTCGCGATGGTGGAAATGGCAGGTCCACCCGCAGCAGGTGCCAAATTCAACACAGCCGCTGAAAATTGTCGCAACCCGGCTGAGGTCTGGGCCGCAGCAGTTGGCAAAGCTTCAACCCGCACCTCACCATTTGGCAAAAACCAGTCACGCGCCACTGATGGTGGCAAGGATTGCAAAGTAATCGGCTGAGGGGTGAGCGATTGGTTCAGGCGATCCAGCTCAGCGGGTAAAAATCTGGTTATGGCGGCGTTCATCGCCATCACTTGCGCATCATTAGCGCCAATGAGTTGCGTTAGAGCATCGGCAATACCAAGCACCGGCGAATGCTCGGGTACCTGTGCTTTTACTTTTAATATCGCATCTCGCGCAGCCACCATGGCTTGCCGAATCTCATCAGCGGTTACCGGTTTGACAGATTGGGGCATTTGAATCGTTGGCGCCATAATGGTTTGCGCCTGGTTTATCATGGCCAGTTTTTGGCTCTGGCCATCAGGCACAAAGGTAGCACCTGAGATGACGCCAGCGACCTGCGGCAAAGCGCTGAGCTTGGCGGCTAGATCACGGGCTGCTGGCAAATTGGCCACTAGCGTGTCAGCATAAAACGGGTTGGTCTCTGGGTTATCAAGCAACCGGTTGAGGGTAAGCATGCTCTCAGATTGCGGGTCTTTGGTGTTGAGCGGGTTGGCATCAAACCGCAGCGTTATGGCGCTGTAAGCCCCGGCCAGCGCGAATATGGCTGAACCAATTAATATAATTTTGGCATGCCGGCGCAGCAAAGCATCCGCCTGCCCTGCCAGCGGCAATTCAATGCTTTCAGCCTCCACCGCTGGGCGCAGCAAGCGCAGCAAAGCGGGTAAAAAAATAATGGTGCATAAAAAAGCAATCACCATGCCGACCCCAGCGATAACCCCCAATTCCGCCACGCCGACAAAATCAGTGGGGGCAAACGCCAAAAATCCGCAGGCGGTGGCGCCAGCGGCCAGCGCAATTTGCCCGCCGGCCTGGCGTGCGGTCTCGGTAATGGCAAGCTCAAGCTCGGGCGTACCATAGCGTACATCACGCAGCCGCACACAGAACTGAATGGCAAAATCCACCGCCAGGCCAATGAATAAAATGGCAAAGGCCACCGAAATTAAATTCATGACGCCAATGGCAATGGCGGCAAAGCTAATGGTGTAAACCAGCCCTAGCAGAAGTGTTGCAAGAATTGGCATAATCAGCCGCCAAGACCGCAGAGCGAGAAACAACCACAAAGCAATCAACAATAAACTAATGATACTGCCTGCCACCAACCCTTGCGTCAGTGAGGCAAACTGCTCATCAGACAATGGAATTTCACCGGTGTAATCAACGCTGGCGCGCCCAGCTTTTACATCCGGCAAGGCTGCCGCAATGCGCTTCAAGGCTGCCGTTGCCACCCTGCCCGGGACCAGGCTTGACTGGTCAAGCACCGGGTGCGCCAGCACAAATTGCGCATCACCGCTAAGGTTACCACCAATTAACGCCTGCCAGGAGAGTGGCGCCGGGTGACCGTTGGCGGCATTTTGTAAAGCGCTCTGCACGCCGCGCAAAGCAGCATCATACGGTTTAAGGTTGGCTTGCCCCAAGGCCACTCCCTGGGCAATTAACCCGATCCCGCCAAACAACCCGCGCGAGGATGGGTCAGCTGCCAATTGCCCCAGAAACGGCTGAGCGGCGACAATTTGGTTCAGTAGTTTTGCCAGCTGCGCAGTGGGCAGCAACAACAGCCCCTCTTGCGTATAAAATTGATCACCAGCTGGATACTGAGAATCATAAAAATCAGCTTTGTCAGCCTGCAAGGCAGCATTCAGGGCGGTCGCGGTCTCGCTTGCTTCCTCAGGCGTGCTAGCCCGCACCACCGCTACAATCAGCCGGTCAAACTGCGGAAAATTTTTTGATTCCACCAGCTGCGCTTGGCGCCACGGCAAGCTGTTGGCAAATAAATTATTGGTATCAGTATCAACACTGAGGTGATAGGCAGAATATACCAACCCGCAGCCTGCTAAAACCAGTGCTGCCAGCACCACCATCACGGCGTGCCGCTGTGAGGCTCGAACGATCGCAACAATCATGGCGGTCAATCAATTACGCCTTTACGCATTACAAACTGCAAAACCGCCAGCCGGTTAAAGGTTTAACCCCGCAACAATCAGGCGCATATGAACATCACCTAGCACCAGGCGCGTTGCATCGAGCAGCAAAATCAAAATGATCGGGCTGATATCAATACTACCAAAATTTGGCAGATACCGGCGGATCACGTTCAACGCCGGGCTGGTCAGCCGGTCCAGAAAATCAGCCACCTGATAAACAATTTGGTTGCGGCCGTTGATGATGCCAAAAGACATCAACATAGAAATTACCACCGCCGCGATAACCGCAAAAATATAAAGGCCGATTAGCTCATCAGCCAGCCAAAAAATTGCATCAACCATAATATGCCCCAAAAACTCTGGTGCAGCAGTAGCGGGCGGCGCGCGTTGAGGCAAATACTTGACTTGTGGCCAATGATACGCGATGCCACCGCCCGGATGGGCCCTTTCGGTTATCACAATCAGATCGGGGCTGTAGCTCAGTTGGTAGAGCGCGTCGTTCGCAATGACGAGGTCAGGGGTTCGATTCCCCTCAGCTCCACCAGGGTTCCCCAATGAAAGAGGGTCCCCCCATGAAAGACCCTACCCGCGAGGCCGCGCTTGAATTGCTGCGGGCAGTGTTAACCCGCAACAGCTCGCTTGATTCAGCGCTTGATGCGCTGCCCAAAATTGATACGCGCGACAAGGCCGCCGCGCACCGGCTGGCGGCCACGGTGCTGCGCCACACCGGTACGTTGAACGCGGTGCTGGAAGGGTTTTTGCAGCGCGAGCCGCCGCAAGCGGTACGGCATATTTTATGGCTGGGGGCCGCTGCCTCGCTTTTCCTTGAAAGCCCGCCGCACGCCGCGGTTGGTACCGCTGTTGACCTCGCCAAAACCAAAAAACTTGAAGCCTTTGCCGGGCTGATCAACGCCGTGCTGCGCAAAGTGGCGACAGGCGGCCCGGAATTGCTAGACGGGCTGGACATGCCGCGCCTGGATACGCCGGTTTGGGCGTGGTCAAGTTGGGGGGCAAACGCGCGGGCCATCGCGACGGCTCACCAGATTGAAGCGCCGCTGGATATTACCGCCAAGCCAGGCGTAGTGATGCCCGGCGAAAGGTTGCCCACTGGATCATACCGCCTGCCTGCCGGCACGCCGGTTGCCGAACTTCCCGGTTATGAGGCGGGGGATTTCTGGGTGCAGGATATGGCTGCCACCCTGCCCGCGTTGATTTTAAATGCGCAACCGGGTGAGAGGATACTGGATTTATGTGCCGCCCCCGGCGGCAAGACAGCCCAATTGGCGGCGGCGGGCGCCAAGGTAACCGCCGTGGAGCGCGACGCCGGGCGGATGGGTACGCTGAAGGGTAATTTGGCGCGGTTGCATTTAAATGTGGAAACCATCCTGGCCGATGCCACCATCTGGCGGCCTAGCGAGACATTCCCAGCCATTTTGCTGGATGCCCCTTGCAGTGCCACCGGCACCATCCGCCGCCACCCTGATTTGCTGCATATTCGCAAGGCGCGGGATATTATCGCCCTGAACCGGCTACAGGACCAGCTTTTGGACGCAGCCTATGAGATGCTAAGCCCCGGAGGCCGGCTGGTTTACGCGGTTTGCTCGCTGCAACCTGATGAGGGCGAGGCCAGGGTAAATGCAGCATGCAAGCGCCTTGGGTTGCGCCACGACCGGTTGGGGCTGGCAAGCCTGCCGGAAGCGGTCACACCTGAAAAAAACATCCGCACGCATCCGGGATTATGGACACAAAACGGCGGCATGGACGGGTTTTTTATCGCACGGCTGACGAAGCCCTAACCGGCGGCCATGCAAGGTGACACCGTTGTGGCCACCAAGGAACGTCAAACGCGCTCTGCTATGTTGGTAAGCGCCTTGTGAAAGATACGGCGGGTTAGGTACAACCTTTCAATGAAGACTATAACGAATCGTCTCATCATCGCCCCGAGCCTTTTGGCCGCTGACTTTTTGCGGCTTGGCGCCGAGGCTGAAGCGGTTGAAAACGCCGGGGCCGATTGGCTGCATCTTGATGTGATGGACGGGCATTTTGTGCCCAACATCACTTTCGGCCCGCTGGTGGTGAAGGCCTTGAAATCACGCAGCAAAATTCCCCTGGATGTGCATCTGATGATCGCTCCGGCGGACCCTTACATCGTGGCTTTCGCCGAGGCCGGGGCTGATCATATCAGCGTGCACCCAGAATCCGGGCCGCATTTGCACCGCACATTGCAGCTTATTCGCAGCTTGGGCAAAAAGACTGGCGTGGTGCTGAACCCGGCAACCCCGGTGGATGCAGTGGCACATGTGCTGGATCTTGTGGATATCATCATGGTGATGACGGTGAACCCTGGTTTTGGCGGGCAGGTGTTTCTTGCCTCACAATTATCCAAAATCGCGGCACTGCGCAGGATGATTGATACCACCGGGCGGGATATTTATTTACAGATTGACGGTGGCATCACGCCCGTCACGGCGCGCGATGTTTTGAGCGCCGGGGCAGATTGTCTGGTGGCGGGTACGGCGGTGTTCGGCAAGCCCGATTACGCCAGCGCGATCAGCGATATCCGGGCGGCAGCGCCAAAAATCATGCCGGAATTCACGGTTTCGGGCGGATGACACAGCCGGGCAGTTTTACCCGCAATGCCAGGTTTTTATTTGCCCGACTGCAAAACATGCGTGCGGCGAACTTCCCCGACGCACCCGCCCTGCCGATCCGTGACCCCTGGCCCGGCGACCCCAGCCGGGGGGCTCGGCTGGTCAAGGGTGAACTGGAGTTTCTGGGGCCCGGCGGTCCACTGCCGCCCCGGCCATTTTCAGACCTGCCAGGTGCTGCGCTACTGCGGGCGCATACACTGGGATTTAGCTGGCTGCGCGATTTACGCGCCCTTGGCACAGATGCCGCTCGTTCCCGGGCGCGTCATTTAGTCTCAGAGTTTCTCGATGAGAGCCATCTTGACCCGCTGAGCGCGCAACCCGCCGTGGCAGGGGCCCGCATTTGCGCCTGGCTGGGCCATTATGATTTTTTTGCCGCCTCAGCCAATGATGATTTCCGCCAGCAACTCATGAGCCGGCTGGTGGCCGACGCCCGCACATTATCCGCAGCACTTCCGGCTGAGGAGCAAGATGGCCGGGCGCTGACCGCGCTGAAAGGGCTGATCACCGCCGCGATCGCGATGCCGGAGCATGCGAATTATCTGGCCCGGGCACTAAAATTCCTGACCGCCGAGATCGAACGCCAAATTCTGCCCGACGGCTGCCATATTGAACGCAGCCCGGCGGCGCATATGGCGGCTTTACAGGATTTATGTGAGATCCGCGCTCTGTTACAAACCGGCAAGGCCGCCGCACCGGTGGCGATGGCGGGGGTGATTGAGCGAATGGCCCTGGCGCTGCGGGCGTTGCGGCACGGCGATGGCGGGCTGGCTCTGTTCAATGGCGCGAAGGAGGATTTGCCGAGTCTGGTTGATCTGGTGCTCAGCCAGGCCGGCCGCAGTGGCCGAACCCCGGGTGCCATTGGTGCCAGCGGCATGTACCGGCTAGCGGCCGGTAAAAGCCTGGTGATCATTGATGCCGGAGCCCCGCCGCCACCAGGGCTGGACCGGTTTGCCCATGCGGGCACCTGTTCGTTTGAGTTTTCGATCGGCAAGGAGCGGTTGATCGTAAATTGTGGTGCCGCCCCGGCGGCTGGCCCGGAATGGCGTGATGCGCTGCGCTCGACGGCCGCACATTCGACCCTGACGATCGCCGATGTGGCATCCTCGGAACTGCGGGAGACTGGTCTGGGGCGCCGGCCGCTCAACGTGCATGCCCAGCGTCACGAAGCCGGCGGCGCGCATTGGCTGGAGGTGAGCCATGACGGCTGGGGCAAGTTATTCGGCGCAGTGCACCGGCGGCAATTATACCTCTCTGATAGCGGCGAGGATTTGCGCGGCGAGGATATTGTGGACTCCGAACAGCCGCAGCCGTTCGTGGTGCGGTTTCATCTGCACCCCAGCGTGACCGCCAGCTTGCAGCAGGACCATGGCGCCGTGCTGCTGCGTCTGCCCTCTGGCCAGGGCTGGCGGCTCAAAGCCGACCAGGCGAAAATGACGGTCGAAGAAAGCGTGTATTTTGGCGGCAATGAGCCCCGCCGCACCGAGCAGGTGGTGTTGACCGGACACCAGGATGGACCGCAACAAATAAAATGGGCGATCACGAAAATCATCTGATGGAGGCTTGATGGCGCGTATTCTTCTCACCGGCGGTGCTGGTTACATCGCCTCGCATACCGCCGTGGCACTGGTGGAGCGCGGGCATCATGTGGTGCTGCTGGATAATTTCGCCAATTCTGAGCGTGACGTGCCGGACCGGCTGCGCCGGCTGACTGGTAAATTATTCCCGGTAATCGAAGCCGACATCCGCGATGTGAAGGCCGTGACGGATGCGATGCAGGCGTTCCCAGTGGATGGCGTGATCCATTTTGCCGCATTAAAAGCCGTGGGCGAAAGCGAAGCCGACCCGCTGCTGTATTATGACATGAACATCGTCGGGACGATCCGGCTGTTTGAGGCGATGCAACAAGCCAACGTAAGGCGGTTGGTGTTCAGCTCATCGGCCACGGTTTACGGCCAGCCTGATCACTCACCAATATTGGAAGATGCCCCAACCCGGGTGAATAATATTTACGGCCGCACCAAGCTGGTAATGGAGGATTTGATCCGCGATCTGGCCCGCACCGGCAAATTACTGTCCGCGGCGAGTTTGCGCTATTTTAACCCGGTGGGGGCGCACCCTTCCGCCATGATCGGCGAAACGCCGAGCGGTGTTCCGAATAATCTGATGCCCTATATCACCCAAGTCGCCACCGGCGAGCGCCCGCACTTGAATGTATTTGGCAATGACTATGACACGCCCGACGGTACTGGTGTACGCGATTATATCCATGTGATGGATCTCGCCCACGCGCATGCGCTGGCGGTCGAGCATATCATCGCCCAGGACGTCTCGCTGACCGTCAATTTGGGCACTGGTGTTGGTATTTCAGTATTGGAACTGGTGCATGCCTTCGAGCGGGCTACCGGGCGAAAAATCCCGCTCAACATCGCGCCGCGCCGGCCTGGGGATGTAACCAGCTATTATGCCAACCCTGCGATGGCCGAGGCGATATTAGGCTGGAAAGCCAAGCTCAATGTGGACGACATGTGCCGGGACGCCTGGCGATGGCAGGCCAAGCGCGCCGGGATCAATGATGTCTGACAGCGGGTTTTGCCGTGCCCGCGGCGGTTGAGAAAACTCTGGCCTTCCTCGTCACCGAGGACTGGTTTTTTGTCTCGCATTTCATCAAGCGCGCGGTAGCCGCCAAGCGGGCCGGATGGCGGGTGGTGGTGCTGACACGGGTGAGCAATTGCGGCGCAACCATCGCGGCAGCAGGGATCGAGGTGATCAACGTGCCGTTCAACCGCAAGCGGCTGAACCCTGTCGCAGAGCTCTGGTTTTCCTGGAATATTTTTCGTATTTACAGACAGTTACAGCCTGATCTTGTGCATCATGTCGCGCTCAAGCCGATTATCGTCGGTGGGCTGGCGGCGCGGCTGGCGGGCGTGAAGGCGGTGCTGAACGCGCCGGTGGGGCTGGGGTTTATTTATTCATCAAACAAATGGCTCGCCGTTATTTTACGGCCTTTGGTCAATGTCGCGCTGCGCCTCACCCTGTCACCGCCGCATTCGCGCGTGGTGTTTGAAAATCCTG
>JAQNCT010000106.1 GCA_029077825.1 Acidocella sp.
GGGCATCGGGCGCGATTATTGCGGTAAAAGCCATGTATGAGCTGCACCGCACCGGCGGGCGTTATGCGCTGGTGACCATGTGCATTGGCGGCGGCCAGGGCATTGCCGCGATTTTAGAGCGCGTGTTAGGGAGATGCGGGTTTAGAGCCAGATTGGTTGAGGATGACGCGAGAGCGGCAACCTCAACCAATGATTTTACGCACCCAATAAATTTAGAGCGTTTCCGATTGATCGTAAATCGCTCTCATTAACCAGCGGCGCGGTGCTGCATGAAGTTTGCCTCTTCATGCGGTGCCACCCAGCGGGTGATGGCAGCGCCGTAACGCAGTTCCAGCACGCGGGCGGTGCCGGTGGTGCCGGTGAGGTTGATGTTAACCTCTCCATGGCTCCACTGGCCTTCCCCATGGTCTGGGGCAAAAAGCCCGTCAAACCGGGATAAATCCATTTTTTCCTGTTGCTGGCCTGTAAGTATTGCGGCACCGGTAAGCTTCACGCCAAGCTGGCGGCGGTCTTGCGGGCTTATTTCAGTGTCTGCCGGGGTGGCTGTTTGCACGTGCAGTGTGGCGGCTGTTGCATCATCGGGCAGGGCAAAACGCAGCGTGCCCATTTCACTTGGCAGCGGGTGAATTGTGGTGCCGCCCACCACCAGTTCCACGTGCGGCGTGTTGGTGGTGGTAAAGCCATCAGCCATCAGCCGCGCGCGCAGGCGGGCGCGTACGGCTTCAACCAGGGGGCCCTGGTGCACTAGCGGTGCACAGCGTTCAGCTGAATTGTGGGTGCTGAAATTGGCGTGCAGGGCGGTAATAACGCCGCCATTGTCAAACATGGTGCGGTTACCATCGCTGATATAGCTTTCAGCAGGCTGCCCTTCGGCCAGCAGAATATCATGCGCGTCAAGCTCAACATGGTAATAAGTTACGTGTTTTGCTGCGGTTTCACGCCGGATGCTGACATCGTTGACCAAATATTTCGCTTCAATCAGCACGTCGTCCACGTAAAGCGCATGGTCAGGCGAGACCAGTAAATCCCGCCGTGGCAACCCCGCCCCCATGGCGCCGGCGCAAATGCGCACAGGCTCCACCAGGCTGCGATCTGAGTGCGTATCAAGTACTATGGCGCGATGGCCGATCCATCGGATGGGCTACTCCGCCCGCAGGCCGCCCCGCATGGTTACCACTTTGTCTCCCACTTGCAGGGCTTCAATGGGCAGCTCCCCCCGGCTGGTGAGAATGCGTGTGCCCGCCACGTAACAGGGCGCGTTGGAGGTAACGAGCGTGAGCGTTTGGGAGGTGTTGTTGGTTACGTTATAGAGCATGAACACGCCGTTCTGCTCATACAAATTATAATGGGTTGTACCCACGGTGAATTCGAGGCCGTTAACATCAAGCCCATAGGAGCTGCCAGTGCCGCCCTGAAAGTTGCCGCCGGAGGGGGTGGCTGGAAACACCGTATTGTCAAAATTGGCGCCGTTATTGCCCACTGTATCACTCTGCACGGAGCCACCAGTGCCAACCTCACTCGTGATGGCCTGGCCCGCAATTGAGCCGGTGATTTTGGTCACGGCATAGCCTTGGCCGGTTACCGTATCCCCCGAAACGGATGACGGGATTGTTGACAGCGTGGTGGACGCCGTAATGGTGAACGAAAAAGTTTGATTGCGTGAGTTTTTGAATTGGTAGGTGATAGTTTGCGACATGAGCACTCCAGACGAGGCAATAAAGCATGATTATCAACGGCGATCACGCTCTATTTGCATTTTCGCAATCAATTTCGCTGATAGAGCGGGTTTGTTATACCAAAAATAAACATTTATAAAAATATCGTAAATGTTTTTTGGTAAGCGAAACTGGCCAAAATACCGCAATGCCGGTGGTTTTCAGGCAGTTTGCCCGGCGGGGACGAGAAACGCGCCGGATGGGAAATTGGAGCGGGTAGCGGGAATCGAACCCGCGCATCAAGCTTGGGAAGCTAACAGGCTACCATTACATCATACCCGCCGTGCAACCGCTTCTAGAGGGTGGATGTTGACCATGCAAGGGTTGGGGGGTAGCGAGGCATGGTCCTCGTGAATTTGTCCGGCCGGATTGCGGCGAGGTTAAACAAGCGCGCTAAAGAGGCTATGGCGAAGCAAAGCGCCATTACCGCGTTGGGCGGCCGGGCGTTATTGGAAAGTGAGCCCGTGACCATGACTGATACTCCAAAGCGCCGTACCGCCACTAATCTGGTTCATGCCGGCCGGATCCGC
>JAQNCT010000009.1 GCA_029077825.1 Acidocella sp.
CCCTGGGCGGCGTGTTCACCCGCTTGATCGACCGTAACACCACCATCCCAACCAAGAAGAGCCAAACCTTCTCGACCGCCGATGACGGCCAGACCGCGGTGACCATCAAAGTGTTCCAAGGCGAGCGCGAGATGGCGGCGGACAACAAGCTGCTCGGCAATTTTGACCTGCAAGGCATTCCAGCCGCCCCGCGCGGCGTGCCGCAAATTGAGGTGACATTCGATATCGATGCCAACGGCATTGTGTCAGTGCAGGCCAAGGACAAAGCCACCGGCAAGGAAACCCAGATCAAAATCCAGGCGTCTGGTGGTCTCACCGAAGCCGATATTCAGCGCATGGTGCGCGATGCTGAGGAAAATGCCGCGACTGACAAGCTCCGCCGCGAGGCTGTCGAAGCGCGCAACCAGGTTGAGGCGAGCATCAACCAGACCGAGAAAACCTTGAAGGATGCCTCGGAAACTGTCTCGGCGCAGGATCGCTCCGAAGCCGAGGCTGCCATCGCCGCCGCCCGGCAGACGCTCGAAGGGTCCGACACTGCTGCCCTGAACGAGGCTAATGACCGGCTCACCGCCATCACCATGAAAATTGGCGAAGCCATGTACAAGGCGCAAGCCGATGCAGCGCAGGGCGAGCCTACGCAAGCCGGTGCGAAGGGCGAGAAGATTGTCGACGCCGAGTTCGAGGAAGTCGATGACAAGAAAAAATCCGCCTAAGGTTTTTTCGATCATTTAAGCAGCAGGACCCCGGAGTTTCAGGCTCCGGGGTTGTTGCGATTCAAGCAAAGGCTCTTTTCGGGCAATGGCGAAACCAGATTATTATACCACCCTTGGCGTACAGCGCGGTGCCAGCGCCGAGGACATGAAGAAGGCCTATCGCAAGCTGGCGATGCAGTACCACCCTGACCGCAATCCGGGTGACCATAAGGCTGAGGCCAAATTCAAGGAACTCAACGAAGCCTACGATGTGCTGAAGGACGATAATAAGCGTTCAGCCTACGACCGTTTCGGCCATGCGGCCTTTGAAAACGGCGGCGGCGGCCAAGCCGGCGGTGCCGGCGGCTTCGGCTTTGAGGGCGGGCTAGGCGATATTTTTGACCAGATGTTCGGCGGTGGCGGTGGTCGGCGCGGCGGCGGCGTGCAGACCGGCGCTGACTTGCGAGCTTCCGTCGAAATCAGCATGGCTGAAGCTTTCAATGGCACCAAGGCTAACGTGCGGATACCCACCCGCGTGAAGTGCGATGCCTGTGCCGGCTCCGGTTCGGCTGACAAAAACGCCAGTGCGGATAATTGCGCCACCTGCGGCGGCGCTGGCCGGGTGCGCGCCCAGCAGGGCTTCTTTGTGGTGGAGCGCACCTGCCCCACCTGCGCTGGCGCTGGCCGCGTGGTGCGCAACCCCTGCCGGGTTTGCTCCGGTGCTGGCACCGTGCCGCGCGATAAAACCTTGGCTGTGCAAATTCCCGCCGGGGTTGAGGATGGCACCCGCATCCGCCTGTCAGGTGAGGGCGAAGCCGGCGGCCGCGGTGCCCCACCAGGGGATTTGTACGTGCATGTTGCCATCCGCCCGCATGATATTTTCCAGCGTGATGGTGCCAATATTTTCTGCCGGGTACCACTGCGCATGACACAAGCGACGTTGGGCACAGAAATTGAGGTTCCCACCATCGATGGCACCGCTGCCAAGGTAAAAATTCCGGCGGGAACGCAAACCGGTGACCAGTTCCGGTTGCGGGCTAAGGGTTTTTCAGTGCTGCGCAGCACCCAGCGCGGCGATATGTATATTCAGGTGGCAGTGGAAACCCCGCAAAAGCTCACCGCCCGCCAGCGTGAATTGCTTGAGGAATTCGAAACCGAGGCCAAAACTCATGCATCCCATAGCCCGGAACATGACGGCTTTTTCGCCAAGGTGAAGGAATTTTTCGACGGGCTTGGCTAGACTGTTCAAACCTTTACTTCTCGTGACATTTTGTAAACGCTGCTGACAGTGGTGATATCGCGCGCCATATATCAATCTGTTTATCGCGCAGGAGATTGCCATGTCACAGATTGTTCGTCCGGCACGCGCCGCCATGGTGCTGATCCCATTGGTCGCCCTTGGGGCGTGCACTGTGGTACCGCCCAACGGCCCTAGCGTTGTGGCATTACCCGGCCAGGGCAAATCGCTGGCGCAATTCCAGCAGGATGACCAATACTGCCGTAACTACGCGCAGTACCGCACCGGCAATGGTGGGGCTCAAACTGCTGCCGCCAGCGCCAATGCCACCAACACCGCTGTCGCAGGCACGCTCATCGGCGCTGCTGCTGGGGCCGCACTTGGCTCACTTAGCGGCAATGTCGGTGCCGGAGCGGCTATCGGCGCGGGCGCTGGCCTGCTAGGCGGTGCGTCAGTGGCGGGCGGTAATGCCCAAGCCACCGCAGATAATCTACAAGGCCAGTATGATACGTCTTATGCGCAATGCATGGTCAGCTATGGTGACACGATTCAGCAGCCGCCACCGGTCTATTATGCACCGGGCCCAAGCTATTACGCGCCACCAGCCTATTATTACCGGCCCTATTACTACCGCCCTTACTGAGCACGGTATCCTTCCTGCGTTAGCGCGTGAGCGCTTACCACCACGGCCGCCCGGCCCCCGGCGGCCGTGGTTCTGGTTGGCGGCCGTTTTGCTGCATGCGGCCGTTATCTCGCTGTTCCTGATCAGCTTCGAGCGCCGCCCGGTGGCGGATTTCCAAAACCCTACTGGCGTTTCGGTGGTGTTTGATACGCCAGGCGCCCAGCAGACTCAGGCCCCGCCGCACCAGGTTGAAGGACCGCCAACGCCCGCCGAGGCGCCGCCGCCCGCCGCCCCGCCAACGCCGCAAACCAGCGAGCCGGAGGTGAATTTGAACATGCCCGCGATGCCGCTGGCCGCCCTGCCCAACCCGGCCCCGCAGCCTAAACCGCAACAGCCGCACCGCCAGGCCAAAGCCTCGCACCAGGCGCCGCATTACATTGTCATGAACAACATGTCCTATAACGCCCCCTCGCCGCCGGTGCCGTTTGCCAAACGCGGCCTGAACCTCAATCTTTCCGCCGATGATATGCAGGCCGCCGCCGGTCAGACGCTGTCGATCAAAGGCGACGCCGGCAGCAACTGGGACGCCGACCTCAATAAATGGGTGAATGACCACGCCTATTACCCGGACGCAGCGGTGGCGCAGAACCAGCAGGGCAGCGTGAAAATTCAGTTCACCGTTAACCGCGCCGGCGAGGTCTCCGGCATAAAACTGCTCAGCGGCTCCGGCTCACCCTTCCTCGACCAAGCGTGGCCGGGGTTATTCAAAGACGCGCAATTGCCGCCCTTTCCGGCGGACGCCAAGTCGGACAAAGTTACCGTTACCGCGACAATGCATTACATATTGCTGCATTAGCCCCAAACCGCTAAAGCCAGTGCCACATGATGGCCCCCCAACCTTTGAAACGTGAGTATGCCACATGAGTGTGGCCAAATTGGGTGAACCAAAAAGCCAACTGCGCCTGGCCAGCTTAATTGGCGTTTTAGGCGTGGTTTACGGCGATATCGGCACCAGCCCGCTATATGCCTTTCAGGCCAGTATTGGTTATTTTCAAAAAACCGGGCTGCGCTATGATGATATTTATGGGGTTCTATCGCTGATTTTTTGGGCGCTGATTGTCACCGTTACCATCAAATACGTCACCATCATCATGCGTGCGGATAATAACGGCGAAGGGGGAACATTATCCCTTATGGCTTTGGCAAGCCGGGTTGCGCGCAGTGAGCGTACCCGCGCCAGCCTTGGCCTGATTGGCATTGTCGGCGCCGGGTTGTTTTTTGGTGATGGTGTTATAACCCCTGCTATCTCAATCCTCTCAGCGGTTGAGGGTATCACGGTCATTTCGCCTGACACGCAACATCTGGTTATACCCATCGCTTTGGTGGTTATCGCCCTGCTGTTTTTGGTACAGCGTTTTGGAACCGCGGCTGTTGGCCGGGCTTTTGGGCCTATTATGGTTATCTGGTTTCTCATGCTGGGAATCATGGGGCTTGTGCAAATCATCCAGCATCCGTTTGTGCTGCAAGCGCTCAACCCGTATTACAGTTTCAGTTTTGCGGCACGGCATGGCAAAATTGCCTTTACAGCGCTTGGCGCTGTGGTTTTAGCCGTAACAGGCGCCGAAGCTTTATATGCTGACATGAGCCACTTTGGCCCGCGCCCCATCCGGGTAAGCTGGGTGTTTTTTGTTCTCCCTTGTTTGGTTTTAAATTACTTCGGCCAAGGTGCTCTGGTAATTACCAACCCAACAGCGGCTGACAACCCATTTTACAAACTCGCACCTCACATCATGCAGCTACCGCTGGTGGTACTGGCCACCTTAGCCACGGTAATTGCAAGCCAGGCTGTTATTACAGGCGCATTTTCTGTGGCACGCATGTGCATCCAGCTAGGGTTATTGCCACGCATGGAGGTTCGCCACACCAGCGAGCATGAGCAGGGCCAGATTTTTGTGCCCCAAATCAACGCCATATTGGCTTTGGGTGTGGTGCTTCTGGTCCTCACCTTCCAAACCAGCAATGCCCTAGCCTCAGCTTACGGCATTGCCGTTACCGGAACTTTTTTATGTGATAACGCGTTGGCAGCCTTCGTATTTCGGCGCCAGTTCGGCTGGTCACGTTTGAACATCATACTGTTGTTTGGCGCCATCGGTATTATCGATTTTGCGTTTTTCGCTTCCAACTCTCTCAAAATCATTGAGGGTGGCTGGGTTCCGCTGGCAATCGGCTCAACCATCATTTTGGTAATGACCACCTGGCGGCGTGGCCGCAACTTGGTCATTGCACGCTGGACTCAAGACAGCCTACCGCTGGCCTCGTTCCTGGCGCGGCTGCCCAAATCGCGCATTGTACGGGTTCCCGGTACCGCCGTGTTCATGACCGGCAATCTTGATTTTGTTCCCAATGCGCTGCTGCATAATCTCAAGCATAATAAAGTGCTGCATGACCAAGTATTCTTTGTCACGGTGCGCAACCTCGATGTGCCGCAAACCAAACCAGATGAGCGTGTTCATGCCGAGGAGGCCGCCCCTGGGATTTATAAAATCTCACTCACGTACGGCTTCATGGAAAGCCCGAACGTGCCACGCGCCTTGGAGAGTTTAGCCAGTCAAGGCATTGACTTCAAACCGATGCAAACCAGCTACTTTTTGGGCCGCGAAACCGTGGTGTCGGCATCTGTTCCCAAGCTGCGTTTCATCCGCCGCTGGCTATTTTTATTCATGTCGCGCAACGCTGTTTCAGCTACCGAATTTTTCCGTATCCCCTCTGACCGCGTGGTCGAACTCGGCGTCCGTATCGCGATATAATTGATGGGTAACTACAACAAAATTGCCGGCCAAAATCTCGAACGCGTTTCAGCCCTCAGTGACGGTATTTTCGCCGTCGCAATGACCCTTCTGGTGATCGACCTGCATGCCCCCGCCAATGAACTTATCCATGACAATGCCGGACTGATCAGCGCCCTGCGTGATATTTTACCGCAGGTGGTGGTGTTTTTCATGAGCTTCATCACGCTCGGTATTTTCTGGGTCGGCCAGCAAACCCAACTCAACAACCTGATCAGTTCCGATCGTGACCTCACGTGGCTGCACCTGCTGTTTTTGGTTTTCGTCACACTCGTGCCGTTCTCCACCGACCTGATGGGCGGCTTTATCCAGTACCGGTTGGCCTTATTGATTTACTGGGGCAACATCCTGCTGCTTGGCACGGCCTTATTCCTTACGTGGCGCTACGCCATGACCAAAGACCTGGTGAAGCCAGAACTATCACCGGTTCTTGAAGCCGGCATAGAGCGACGCATCATCATCGCGCAATCGCTCTATGCCCTCGGCGCTGCCTTATGTGTTATCAACACCTATTACAGCCTTGGCTTCATCGTTTTGGTGCAAATGAATTACGTTTTTGCACCGCGTTTTTTGGGGCTTGATAGGCTCTAGAGCGTTTTCCGATCAATCGGAAACGCTCCACATTTGTCTGAGCGAGAGATTTCATCCGACCACGCTGAATCTTCGATTCAACCTGATCGGATATTGCTCTAGCCGCCGCCAGGAAAGCCATTGCATACCAGCACCATGGTATCAGTTGCACCAGGGTAAATTTCCTTAATCTGGCAAGAGTTATGGCCGGTCTTCATCGCCTGGCCCATCGCCTGAAACTCCTTGTCTGGCATCGTTACCATCATCTGAACGTCGCCATTTTTCATCATCGAGGCCATCACTGTACCATTCGGATTTTCGCCCGGCCCCTGCGCAAACGCCGCAGGCGCATACAGCATGCCAAGGCCCAACAAAGCCGCCGCAAATTTTATTTTCATCTTGAAATCCTCCATTCTGCTTTGCCCAATGCAAAACAGCGAGGCTTTATGTGCCGGTTGCCGTGGCCAATCTCCAATGCCGTTTGGTTATGGTTTCAATACCCTGGCACCAACGCCGCTCAGACGCTGACCTGCGCAATCCAATCAGGCAGGTTATAATAGTTGGAAATCCGCGCCACCTTGCCATCGCGGATGGTAAAAAACGCCCCCGCCGGCAATATGTATTTTTGCCGGTGCGCCGGTGGCAATCCCTCATCAGCCTGCAGATATTCGCCGTGCACCATAAACTCCGCCGCCGCCCGGTCGCCGGCCGGATTCGTGAAAACCACCAGGTCGATCACCATTTCCTTATAGCATCGGTTCATCCGCGCCCAGAACGCCGCAAACGCCAGCTTGCCAATTTCGCGCTCACCCTGGTTGATATCATGCACCACATCGTCACTCAGCAACGCCATGAAAGCCGTTTCATCACCAGCGTTGAAGGTTGCATAGTAAGCCCTGATCAATTGCTCAGCCGCGTTCATCCCAACCTCCTCAGTTGCCCAGCGCCATGCGTCATAATATTTATTATGGACGTTGTTACCACGCCTACCCGCGTTCGCGCCACCAGCCCGCTGCCAGCAGCGCTATGGCCAGCAGCATCGCTGGCAGTGCTGGTAACAGCGGCACATCCCGCGTGCCGGTCACCTGCGTAGCACCCCGGCGTTTCAGCATCGAGGCCAAATCCGGCACTGGTTCACGTCCCAGCCAGACCTCGCGTGCCACTTTATGCAACGGCACACCGCTGGCCGCCAGATCCTGAAATTCCTGCGCATTGGCCAGGCTGACCGCCGCATAGGCACTCAACCCGCCCTCGCTCACCCGCCATACCCCTGGTGTGGCGGCGGGCTGGCTTGCGCTGTAAACCCCCGGCGCGGTCTGGCGGAGTGCCAGCGTGACCAATTGACCATCCGGCAATGTAATACTGGCCGGGCCGGGATTGGATGCCCCCAGCGTCTGGCGGGTAATATTCAAATTTCCATCGGTGATTTTGGCGGCCAGAAACTCCGGCTCCAGTGCTGGTTCCCGCAGCAGCCAATGCACCACCCGGCGCAGCAACGGCAAGGCCGGGCCGTCATGCTTATCGCCCTTACTCCATAACCACAACTGGTCTGACAGCAGCATTCCCACCCGGCCCTTAACCTCACTGGCCAGCACCAGCAACGGCCAATTTTCCGCCCCGCCCGTCATCAGCACATCGCCGCTCAGGGTGGTGGCCGCCTCCAGCCGCTGCCATGTCGGCAATGTCATTCCGGCCAGCGGTGAGGTAACCGGATGGCGCGCGCCGATGCCCGTCACGTGCGGCGAAAACGGCGCGGTCACGGTGCCCGGCGCCGCCGGTAGTGCTGGTAGCACAGCGCCCAGGAAGGTGCCGGCCAATGATTGCGTCCCCTCAAATTCCGGCCCCACCTGCACCAGCAGCGCCCCGCCGTCCTGCACGTAGCGCGCGATATTCGCCAGATACTCCGGCGGCAACAAACCATCAGAATCAAATTCATCCAGAATGATCAAATCGAACTTGGTGATATCGATATCGAACAATTGCGCCACCGGAAACGGCACCAGCGCCACCGCACCGGGCGGCGCCTCCACCGCCTCGCCGGGGGTGCGCAAAATGGTGAAATGCACCAGCTCCACCGCCGGGTCAGATTTCAGCAGCAGCCGCCAGGACCGCTCAGACTGGTTGGGGTTGCCCGAGATTAACAGCACCTCGAGCTTTTTGGTAATGCCATTCAAAGTGAATGCCACTTGATCATTCACCGGCGAAACCTCACCCGGCAGAACCTCCGCACTGGCTGTCACCACCGCCGGCCCAGCGTGGCGCACCGGCACGTTCACACTCACCATTTGCCCCACTGGCGCCATGCCCTGCCAGATCGGCACGCCATCCTCGGCCACGCGCAGTGGCACCAGCAGCCCGTCATCAGATGCCGCGTGATCAACCGCCCCATGATCAAAAACCTCAAGCTGCAAACTGGCATTTTTGCCTACCAGCCCGTAAGTGGAGGCGGCCACCAGCCGTAATTCGCGGTCAGTCTCCTCGGCCTTGGCGGTCAGCAGCGCGGTCAGAGGGGCGGTAAATGGTAGAGCTTTCGGCACATCCGAGATCTGCCCGTCAGTGATGACCACCACCCCCGCCAATTGCGCCGGCGGAATATTTGCCAGCGCCTCACTCATCGCGCCAAACAGCGAAGTGCCGCCGGCATCAGCCGGTGGCACCGCCACCACCCGCAGCGCAAGCCCCGGCAATTTCGCTACCTGCGCCTGCAAATTTGCCAACGCGGCATGTCCCATCGCGGTGCGGTTGCCAATCTGCATCGACTGCGATTGATCCAGCGCCACCAGCGCCACATCCGGCAGCGGCCGGGTGGTCTGGCGCAACAATTGCGGCCCAGCCAGCAGCCCCAGCAGCAGCCCAAAACCCGCCAGCCGCCACAGCGTGCCGCGCGCCCGGGTGAACAGCCCTAGCAGCAGCACCAAAGTGCTTAGGGCGGTAAGCCCGATGAGCACCGGCCAGCCCAGGAGCGGGATAAAAATAATCAAGGCCCGCCCAGCCGATTCAACAAGGCGGGCAAACCGGCCTGGTCCGCCTTATAGCTGCCGGTCAGCGCGTAGATTACCAGGTTGGTGCCAAACCGGTCCGCCATGATCCGCTGGTCCTCACCACCGGGCAGCGGCGTCTGCTCCGGGTTTCCGGCCTTGTCGCGCGCCCAGGCCCCGGCCCAGTCATTTTGCGCCACGATCACCGGGCTGACCCCATCGGCATCGCGCGCCGCCGCGGGTGCAATGAGCACCGGCGCGCCTGCAAAGCGGCCCGGAAAATCCGGAATGATGTAAAAACAATGAGCCAACACGTTAGCGGTTGTTAAAGGCTCCAGTGCTGGCAAATTCAAACAGGCGGTATCGCGCCGCACCGCGTCTTCAGCCCCTGGTGCCAGCCCAGCACCGCTGCCAGGTGCCCCGGCATCACCGCCCGGCGTGTCGATCACCAGTAGCCCGCCATGCTGCATATAGCTCACCAGCGCCGCGCACGACGCCGGAGACGGCGCCGCCGACTGCGGTAAAACCGGCCAATAGAGCATCGGATAGAGGCTGATATCATCAAGCCCCGGCGTAAGCCCCACCGGCACGGCCAGTTGCGCCGAAGTGCGCGCTGATACCAGCGCTGATAAATACCCCAGCCCATCGGCGGAAATCTGGTCAGTGGCGGGATCGCCGGTGAGCACATAGCCAAGTGTGGTCTGCAGGGCGCTATTCTGCGCCGCCGTTTGTGCTTGCGCCGCAGTGGGGCCCAGCAACGTGCCCGCTCCGGCCAACAGCAGCAGCACCGCGGCCAGACGCCAGCGCAACAGGCCGCGCAATAAGCCACGCAACAGCAATGAGAGCAGCGCATCAATCACCAGCAGCGCCACCGCCGCCGCCAGCAGCCACGGCCCAAACGCGACCGGTGCGGCGGCACCGCTAAACCCCACCGCCCCCGGCAGGCTGGCCGCCACCACCGGCGGCACATGACCCCCCAAATTCAGCGCCAGCATCGCGGCACCGCTACCATACAGCCCCGGCGGGTTTTGTGGTGAAACCATAAGCCCCGGCAGCACCCGCGCCGTCAGGCTCGCGCCGCCCGGGGCCTTGGCCAAACCGCCAAAACCATCGAGCGCCTGCAACATCGGCAAGGGCGCATCGGGCCGGGGCGGGGCGCCTTGCGCCAACGGCACCAGCCGCCCCATCAGCGCTGGAAACAGCCCCGACAGCGCCAGGTTGGACCATTCGGCATTCGCCGTGGTCAGCACCGAAACCAGGTAACCGGCCCCCATCGCACGCCCCAGCACCAGCGGCGTGCCATCATGCAGGCTGGCCCAGATGGTGGCCGGGTCAAGCTGCGCCGGGTCGGCTAAAATCTGCCGCGAGACGCTGACATCCTTATCCAACAGCAACCCGGCAAACGGCGAGGCCGCGCCAAAAGCCGCGAGATTTTGCGGCGCACTCCAGGTTAGTGCCCCACCCAACCGCCGATCCCCCGCCAGCAGCGCATCCGGAGCCAGCCCATCGGGGGCATCGGCGGTCAGCGGTCCAGCGAAGCGGATCAGCACCCCGCCATTTTCGATGAACCCATGCAGAATCTGAATTTGAGCGGCGCTGAACGGTGCATCGGCGGCAATGATCACATTCACCCCAGCCGCCAGCAGAGACGCCATATCGCCGGTTACAATCTCACTGCCCACCGGCACCGCCCGCCTGATGTAATAGAGCGAGCCCAAAAACGCTGCCTCAGCATTGCCCGCCCCGGCCAACAAGCCCACCACCCCGCCATGCGCGGTGTTGTCCAGCAGCAGGGTACCGCCGGCAGAACCAGGCCCCGCCAGCACCAGCCGCGTAACCTTGTTGCGCAGCGCCACCGGCAGCGCCAGCCTGGCCCCGCCGTTACGAACCCCAGCACTTGCCAACACATCGCCCGCTGCCGTCTCCGCCAGCACCCGCCCGCCAGCGCCGGGGGCCGCCAATTGCACGGCCAATTCGCCATTGCTTTGCATCTGTGCCGCGCTCAGCAGCGGTGCTGTCACACCGTCGCTCAAAATCCGGGACGGGTGCAGTGCTGCCATGAATTGTGCAAAGCCAGGGCCATCGGTGATGCCGTCGGCAATATACACTACCTCACCGCTCGCACCCGCCAACGCCTGCGCTGCTCCCACCCGGTCCACCGGCCAGGGCTCGGGCATCATCGCCGTTATGAGCTGCGCGGCACGCCCCGCCGGCATCACACCGGCAATATGCGGGGCGGCGCCGCTGGCGTCACGCGCGGTTGCCAGCACCGCCGCACCGCGCCCGGCTTGATCAGCGCTGGCCAGCACCCGCAGCGCCGCATCCCGCCTGGCGGCCCAGTCATTTGCCGAGGCCCAGCCGTTATCAATAACCACCAGCACCGGCCCACGGCCCGGCAGCGCCGGGGGTGGGTGCAGTTGCGGCCCTGCCAAACCCACAATGACCAGCACCGCAATCAACAGCCGCAGCACCAGCAACCATAGCGGCATCCTGGCCGGGGTGCGCTCAACGGCGGCCAGCCCGCGCAGCAGTGCCAACGGCGGAAACCGCACCCGCCGTGCCGCCGGCGGGGTGAGGCGCAGCAAAAAATATAGCCCCGGCAATGCCAGCAGCCCCAGCAGCACCAAGGGCGCTAAAAACATCACCCCTGCCGCAACGCCTGATACAACGCCGCCAACGCCGTGGCGGGCGGCGCATCGGTGCGATGAAACAACGGCGTCTGGCCGCTGCGCTGTGCCGCAGCCACCACCGCTGCCTTCTGCGCCTGCAACCGGGCCTGGTACGCCACTTGCCAGCTTTGTGAGCGTGCCGCCTCAACCGGGGTGCCAAACCCTTCAAACACCACCCGGCCCACATACGGGAAATCACACTCCGCCGGGTCCAGCACTTGCAGCACCGCCCCGCCGGACGCAGTGGCGAACACCGGGTCAGGGGTTAAAAAATCCCCGAACACCACATGCCGCGCCTTTGGATCATCCCGCACCGCACCACCATCCATCAACAAAGCCTGCGCCAGTTTTGGCAAGGCCAGCCGCCCGGCCAAAGGCACTGTCATACCCGCCAGTGCCACCCGCTCACCAGCCTCTAACAGCAAACAACTCAAAGCCAGCAGCAGCAGTGCCGCGCGTTCGCGCTTGCTCGGTAAATCCTGCATGGAGGCAAAGTCCAGCCCCGGCGTATCCTGCAATTGCACCATACAAACCGCCGGTGCCTGCGCCTCGCGCTCGCGCAGAAGCAACCGCCCGCCCGAGGCGCTGCGCCGCCAGTCAATCCGCCGCGACTCATCGCCTTCCTGAAAATCCCGGAACTGCCAGAAGGCTTCCCCTGCCCCGGCCCGCCTTCGCCCATGCACACCCGCCGCCACCACATGCGCTAATCGCTCCGCCGCCAGCAGCAGCCCTGGCAGCCCCGCCGCTAACGCCTTAGCCTGCGCAACCTGGTTCAAAAGGCCGCCGTCAACCGGCCAATAATCGCTTCCAGCGTGATACCCTCGCTCTGAGCCGCAAAATTCAACGCCATCCGGTGTCGCAACGCCGGGCCCGCCAGTGCTGCCACATCATCCAGGCTTGGCGCCAAACGGCCATCTAGCAACGCCCGCGCCCGCACCCCCAGCATCAGCGCCTGGGCCGCCCGTGGCCCCGGCCCCCACGCCAACTGCCCGCGCAATTGTGGCCAGGCTGGCGTTTGGGGGCGCGCCCCGCGCACCAGCGCCATAATGCCATCCACCACCTTGGTCCCCACCGGCATCACCCGCACCAAAGCCTGGGCCGCAATGACATCCTCAGCGCTGAGCACCACCCTGGGCCGCGCCTGTTTTACCCCGGTGGTCGCCAGCAGCATCGCCCGCTCATCAGCCGCCGCTGGGTAATCAATCCGGATATCCAATAAAAACCTGTCCAACTGCGCCTCGGGCAACGGATACGTGCCCTCCTGCTCAATCGGGTTCTGCGTCGCCAGCACATGAAACGGCAGGGGCACCGGCCGGCTCTCACCCGCCACCGCCACCGCACCCTCCGCCATCGCCTGCAACAGTGCCGACTGCGTGCGCGGGCTGGCGCGGTTGATCTCATCGGCCATCAACAATTCAGTAAATATCGGCCCCGGAATAAAGCGGAACTTGCGCCCCTGCGGCGTTTCATCCAGCACCTCGCTGCCTAAAATATCAGAGGGCATCAAATCCGGCGTAAACTGTACCCGCCGCATATTTAACCCCAGCACAATGCCCAGCGTCTCCACCAGCCGGGTCTTGCCCAGCCCCGGCACGCCGGTCAGCAGCGCATGGCCGCCTGAGAGAATCGCCACCAGCGCCATGTCAATCACCGCACTCTGGCCGATGATCACATCCGCCACCACCGCCCGCACCGTGGCCAGACGCTGCGCCATCGCCATCATCCGCGGCTCTAACGTCTCGCTATTCATCATGACCAACCGACCTTATTAATTTGATTGCCAAGTATCTCTACCTATATCAGACACTGATGAGAACAGCGTTAGCCAGGAAAAACCGAATTGTGAGCCATCGCGAGGGTGAGCCAGTAAGCCCAACTACCAGCCCCGCCGAAGCGGCCACCCCCTGCGCCAATAATCACCGCATTCAAACTGATTGCGGCGATTTGCCCTTCCTTATCAAACGCGACGGCACTTGGCTGTACCGCGGTTCGCCGATCACCCGCAAACCTATGGTTTGCCTGTTCTCCACCATCCTCAAACGCGACGAAGACGGCAAATACCTGCTGGAATCCCCTGCCGAACGCGGCTTCATTGACGTTGAGGACGCCCCCTTCATCGCCGTCGAACTCGACTGGTCCGGCCATGGCAAAACCCAGACCCTGTGCTTGCGTACCAACACCGACCAATGCATCACCGCCGGGCCCGAACACCCCATCCGAATTACCCATGATTTGCTCACCTGCGAGCCAACGCCCTATCTTCATATCCGTGATGGTAAAGGCCGATTCCCCGTTGAGGCGCGCATCAACCGCGCCACCTACTACGAACTCGTCGCCCTCGCTGAGCCAGGCAGTGTGCGCGGCCGCCCGGTGCTGGGCGTATGGTCCGAAGGGGTCTTTTTCTCGCTGGGAGACCTCCCGGCGGGTTGGGCGGCTTAGTAAGGCCACGGGGCGCTGCCCCCTGCCATGACCGCCGCAGAACTTCGCGCGAAATTAAGCACCTTGGTGCATACGCCGCTGGCGGTGGCGGACCACCGGCAGGCGGCGGTGCTGGTGGCTTTGGAGCCGGGCCGCGGGGTTTGGCTGACGCGGCGGACCAATGATTTGCCTAACCATGCGGGACAGGTGGCGTTTCCGGGTGGCAAGATTGAGACATTTGATCAATCACCCGAGGCGGCGGCGCTGCGCGAGGCTTGGGAGGAGATTGGGTTAGCACCTGCGGCTGTCGAGCTTTTGGGTCGGATGGATGACCATATTACCGGCACCGGCTTTCATATTGCACCGGTGGTGGGGCTTATAACACCGGGAATGGTTTTTCACCCCGCACCGGGTGAGGTGGCGGCGGTTTTTTGTCTGGGATTTGACGTATTGCTCAACCCGCAGGCGCCGCAGCGGCGGACCCTGACAATGCGCGGTGAGGAGCGGGCAGTTTGGGTTTGGCCCCACACGGACCATTTCATCTGGGGGGCAACCGCCGCGATTTTGGTCAATCTGGCGCAGCTTGTGCGAGGTGCTGCATGATGCAAGGTGCGGCGTGATCAAGTTTCCAGGGCTGGATATTTTGTGGTCGGCACTGCCCGAGGCGCGGGTGGTGGGCGGAGCGGTGCGCGATACGCTGGCGGGCAAGCCGCTCGCGGATGTTGATCTGGCCTCGCCCTTGAGCCCCGATGAGGTGATGGCGCGGCTGACGGCAGCGCGGATTAAATCCATCCCCACCGGGCTTGCGCATGGCACGGTGACGGCGCTGGTCGAGGGTCAGCATTTTGAAATCACCACCTTGCGGCGCGATGTGGCAACCGACGGTCGGCACGCCGTAGTCGCCTTTAGCGATAACTGGCAGGAGGATGCGGCACGGCGCGATTTCACCATTAACGCCATGTCGATGGACCGTGCCGGTTCGCTGCATGATTATTTCGGCGGCTTGGCGGATTTGCAGGCGGGCAAACTGCGCTTTGTCGGTGAGGCGCGTATCCGAATCACGGAGGATTACTTGCGCATTTTGCGGTTTTTCCGCTTCTTCGCGCGCTATTGCGTTGGCACGCCCGATGCGGCGGCGGTGGCCGCGATCGAGGAATTGCGTGACGGCGTGTTGGGGCTCTCCGCCGAGCGGGTTTGGAGCGAGGTCAAGCGCCTTCTGGCAGCGGAAAACCCCATAGCCTCGCTGCAACTGATGCAAACCACCCGCGTACTTGATCTTGTGCTGCCACAAGGCTTCGATATTCCCCATCTAGCCGCCCTGATTGCCCGTGGTGCGCCGGTTGATGTGTTGCTGCGCGCCGCCACGTTGCTGGCCGGCGATATCGAAACGATCTCAAAACGTCTAAAACTCAGCAACGATGAAGCCGAGATTTTACAATCCCTGCAAATCCCCTTCGCACTGCTACCAGATGCCGCCGACGCTGACCTTCGGCGTGCCTTGGCTGACACTGAAGCGCCAACGCTGATCGCCCGCAGTTGGATGAGCGGCAACTGGCCGGATTTGCGTGCGCGTTTGGCCGCCACCTTGCGCCCGGTATTCCCACTGCAAGGCCGCGACCTCACCGAATTTGGCATACCGCCAGGCCCGCGTATCGGGATAATTTTGACAGCGGTGCGGCGCTGGTGGCTGGCAGGCGGCTGCGTTGCCAACCAGGCAGCGTGCCGTGAGCAGGCGCTGCTTATTATTGTGAAGTAATACCAATAATTGTCGTAAAACCGGTCACTACAACTTTACCCCAGCTTCTCCCGTGCCGCCGTCGCCAGCGCATCGGCACGGTCGTTCATCGGGTTGCCAGAATGGCCCTTTACCCAGCGCCATTCAATCTCATGCGGTTTGGCCGCTTCCAGAATCCGCCGCCATAAATCCATATTCTTCACCGGGTCACCCGCCGCGTTGCGCCAGTTTTTACGCACCCAGCCGGTGTGCCAACGGGTGATGCCATTTTTCAAATATTCACTATCAGTGTTCAACACCACCTTGCAGGGCCGCTTCAACGCCTCCAGCGCTTCTGCTGCCGCGGTTAGCTCCATCCGGTTGTTGGTGGTCTCAGCCTCACCACCACAAAGTTCGCGCGTTGTGCCCTTAAACACCATAATCGCGGACCAGCCGCCCGGCCCGGGATTCGGCCGGCAGCCGCCATCGGTCCAGATTTCCACAACATCTTCAGAGGCCATAAGCCGCCTCCGAAGTGGCCTGTTGGTGAAAGCGCAAGCGGCGATAATAATCCAGCGGGTCTTTGGGTGTTACCATCGCCCCGGCGGGCGTGTTCAACCAGTCATACAGCCTTGTTAACAAAAACCGCAGCGCCGCCCCTTGCGCCAGCACCGGCAGCGCCGCCCGTTCCGCCGCGCCTAAGTTACGGTGCGCCAGATACCCCCGCAGCAGCGCCTGACTTTTGGTGACATTAAAGCTGAAGTCACGCTCAAAACACCAGGCGTTCAGGCACACCGCCACGTCATAGGCATAAATATCAGTGGCCGCGAAATAAAAATCGATCAGCCCGGAGACCTTGCCCTCCAGGAAAAACACATTGTCAGGAAATAAATCGGCATGGATATGCCCAACCGGCAGGTTTTGCGGCCAGGCTGATAATATATCCGCCAATGCGCTGATCAGCGACCCCCCTAGCCCCGGCTGCACCTCATCAGCGCGCGGCAATGATGTCTCCAACAGCGGCGCCCAGCCCTGCGGCCCCAGGGCGTTCACCCGCGTTGGCGCAAACCCGGCGCCGGCCAGATGCATCTGCGCCAACGCCGCCCCTAGTGGCTCGCAATGCTCCACCTGCACCCGGCGTGGCCACACACCCGGTAAAAACGTGGTAATGGCCGCCACCCGCCCGGCCAAGGGCTTCAAATTGCCGCCATCTATCCCGCGCACCGGCAGCGGGCATGACAGGTTTTGCGCGGCCAGATGCTCCATAAGCCCCAAAAACCAGGGCAATTCCTGGGTGTTTACCCGCTTTTCATACAGCGTGAGAATATAATCCCCCCTGGTGGTTTTCAGCGCATAATTGCTGTTCTCCACCCCCTCGGCGATGCCGCGGAACGCCACCATCCGGCCAATGTCATACAGCGTGAGAAACGCCGCCAGAGCCTCGTCAGTTACTTCAGTATAAACAGCCATGGGGGTAGATGACCTCAGGCCAAAATTCTGGCAAGGGAGCAATCATGAAACATTTATCCGCCCTGCCCGGCATCGCCGCCCTGCTCGCCCTCTCCGCCTGTGGTTTCTACAAGGCCAACTCGGACACGACGGTTGCGGCCGCCGTGCTCAACTGCCCGCATGTTGAGGTTTTGCAGCAGGCCAACACCATCACCGCGTTCACGCCCGGCCGCTCGGATGTGGGGGCCCTGATCACCACCGCGCAAATCACCGGGGTGGCAGGGTCATGCCAATCCTCTGATCATCAAACCACGGCCAAAGTGACTTTCAAGGCTGGCTTCAGTGCCACCAATGGCCCGGCGAACCATGGCCAGCCGGTGACGCTGCCATATTTCGTGGCCGTGACCAGCGACAACCGCATCATCGCTAAGGCCTACCACAGAATCACATTGAAGTTTGGCGATAACGCCAATAGCGCCAATGCCAACAGCCCGACCCTGTCCATTGATGTTCCAAACGATGACGCCAGCGCCACTTACGAAGTTTTGGTTGGCTTCCAGATGACCCCGGACCAGCTTGCCTACACCGCCGCCCACCCGGCAAATTAAGTGCAAACCTCTTTAAGGATTGTGGCCAACCGCTGCTCGTAGAATTGCGGGCTGTTCTCCACCGCCAGCCGGGCCAGCGCTGTCTGACGCAGTTGCGTCCATAAAACCTGGTCAGTGTAGAGCTTCACAATCTGGGTGGCGAATTCATCAGGGTCGGTTACGCTGGCGGCCAGTAATTCCACATCCCCCCGCCAGCCCACCTGCTGGCATAGCAAGGTAGAGGCCACAATCGGCAGACCAAACGCCGCCGCCTCATGCAGCTTGAAGGGGATGCCGCCGGCGTAGCGCGTGGGGGCCACAAAAATCCGGTGGTTGTTATACACTTCCGCCAGGTTCTCAACCGGCCCGCGCAAGCGCACGCGCCGCGCCCGGCCAAACACGCTCATATCAATCCGCCGGTTCACATAGCCCGCGATGGTAAAGCCCACCTCATCAGGCAACCGACCATTCAGCAGCGGCAGCACCTTGTTCACAAACCATTCCAGCCCATCAAGGTTGGGGGATTCCTGGTCATGAATGGCGCCCATGAACAGCATGTCCTGGCGCTCGGCAAATGGCTTGGGTGTCGGGGCAATGGTTTGAACATGCCCTAAAATACTAACATCCTTGAAACCAGCCTGGCGGATGATGTCAGCATCACGCTCATTCACCGCCACAATTTTCTGGCAAAAATACGCGCTGGCCAATTCCTGCTGCACAGATTTTTCGAGCGACAGCGCCGGCTCCCGGCCTTGCAGAATTTCACGCCCCACCAGCCTCGGGGCTGCCACCGCTTCAGTATCGAGCACGATGTTATTGATCGGCAAATGTGCTGACGCCGCCATTAAAATATCAATAAGCCGCTCGGCATTATGGGTGCGGGCAATCCACAGAACATCAAAATAGCCGCTGCGGTCCTTGATGAATTCCGCCAGATCCTTCAGCTCGCGGTCGTAAATAACTTCCACCGTATCTGGAAAATCCACCAAAATATCGAGCAAGCTCTCGATCGGCTGATAGATCGGGAATACACTCACCTGATGGCCCAGGGCAGCCATGGTGCGGATGATATCATTCGAGCGGGTGAAGCCGGAGCCCAGATGGCGCAGTGGTATCCGGTCCTCGATGAACAAAATCCGGTTGCCGCCACCCTTGGGTGAGCGCGCATGGGCCAGCAGGTCGCGGTTGCGGGGATATTTGGTACGCAGATATTCAAGGTTTTTCTTGCGGAATTTCGGCTGGTTCTGCGCCATCATCGCATTCGCGATCGCCGGATCGCCGGAAGAATATTCCTGATGCACCACCATGATCGCGGGGTCGTACACCACCCGGTAGCCGCCCTGGTGCAGCCGGATGCATAAATCGGTTTCCTCGAAATAAGCCGGCTTGAAAGTGGCATCGAAGCCACCAAGCGATTTCAAAACATCGCTGCGCACACCTAAAAATACACCGGAACAAAAATCCACATCTCGGACAAAATTCGCCTCCGGCATGTTCGGGTCGCCGTCACGCAGATAACCTTCCGTGGCACCATCGCGCCAAATAATGCAGCCGGCCTCCTGCAACCGGCCATTGGTGCGGATAATTTTTCCACCCACCGCGCCGATGTTATCCGCCGTCGCCAGCCGGTTCAGCATCGCCGCGATCGCGCCGCGCTCCAGCAGCAAATCATTATTCATAAACAACGTCACCGGTGCCGCCACATTCGCCAAAGCCGCATTGCAGGCTTCGACAAACCCAACATTATAGCTAAAGCGCACCAGCTTGGCGCCGCGAACATAGCGCTCAACATTGCGTGATTCATCAGCCGAACCGCTATCCACCAAAATCAGATCAATCGACCCGGCATAACAGCGGCGCAGCGAATCCAGCGCGTTCAAAGTCAAATCAAGCTGGTTGAACATCACCACGATCACGCTGATCACCGGCGGCCCGGCTGGCGTGAAATCAATCGGCTGGCGGGCAAACAACGGCCGTAATGACCGCGCCCTGGCGGCGAACAGCGCCTTGGAGGTCAGCTCATTGATCTCACCATGCGCGTCCGGCGGAATTTGCTGGGCGAGGCTACGAACATAATGCGCAAACACATCGCGGTACATGCCGTTGTGAATATCGGCCTGCACCGAAACCGCGCGGAAATACGCCGCCAGGTCAATCTCCGGGTGCGGCTTGCGGGCTTCAAAAACACCAAACTGGATGAAATGATCAAAACCGTTGCGAAACTGCCCAGCCTCCAGCGGGGCGATGATATCGACATGCACGGAGGTGTAAAAGCTTTCCAAAAAATACGGATTGGGGTCAAACTCCCGCGGCGTTTTATTATATAAATAATGCTGCAGCGCGCATACCCACACACCTGCCGCAATATCAGCCGCCACCTGCGGATAGGTTTGCAAATACCAAACCGGGTCAAAATAAGCTGATAACTTGACGCTCGACCCCGCCTTGCAATCATCGCGCACAAAATCAGCAAACGGTCCGTCAGCCAAATTCTCGCCTGGTCTGGCGGCGGCATAAAGTTTCGGGTCAAAAAACAAATGGCCGGAGCGGAATTCTCTGTCGCCATTGGCCAGATAATGCGCATAGCCATTGATCAGCCCGGCCTCATCCAACCTAGTACGGGTGACATCAGTGTTGCCAAGCAGATAATACCGGTCCGAGAACAGCCAGTGCGGCGAACGGTCAACATGGCCCGCCGCCGTGTAATGCTCAAACCCGCTGCTGAATATGCCTGCCGCTACCTGCTCGGCGACATCTTGATAAGTGGCCACATACCAGGCTTCATCAAAAAACGGATTCGGCGCATGCCGCAGGCTTTGGCCAACCTTAATGTAGAATTCATTAACATCGGTGATTCCGGCAGCCGCCATCTGGGCTGCAAGCTCAGGGTGCTGGCGCTGGTACCAGTCGGCATCAAATGCCGCCCAGCGGGCGTTGCGCTCATTGACCACAATATCATTCATCGCCGGGACCGATTCATTCCGGGCGCGAACAATAACGACAGCATGAGTCTGCTCTCTGACAAACCCTGACTTTCTGATTACGATATCGTACTATTTTAAAAATCCACCTCAAGATGTTACCGGTTCAACCGGATGCCGATACGCCATAATCGCCCGTAACTGCTCATGCGCCGCGTGCGCATCGGTACGGGTCCGGCTGGTACCATGCACCCGGTAGCGGCTCAGAATCTCTGGCACGTAACCGGGGGTCAGCCCGGCATCGATGAATTTCAGCCAGAAATCATAGTCTTCCCAGCCTTCCTCAATATGCGAAAATCCATCCACCTGCTCCCAAGCAGATTTTTTTATCAGCCCCATCACATCGACGTAATTTTCCTGCGCAATCACCACCGGGTCCCAGATATCACCCGAGCCAATGCGCCGTTCATCGCCAAAATATTCAAGCTGGCTATAGGTCGCATCAAAGCCGCTGTCATTCAGCGCCGCATACAGCCGGGCGATGCAGCGCGGATAAACCATGTTATCAGCATCGATGATAAACACACATTCACCAATGGCATGCAAAAACGCGGCATTGCGGGCGGCCGCCGGCCCCTGGTTGCGCGGATGCGTCAGCACAGAAATCCGGTAAAACCGGCTGGCGTGTTTTTTGGCCCAGGCCACCGCCACACTCAACGAATCATCTTTGTCAGATTTATCATCAACAATCACGACATCGAGGTTCTTATGCGTCTGCGCCGCAATCGAACCCAGGCAGTCTTCCAGGAAGCGCTCATAATTAAACACCGTCACACAGACTGAAACCAAATCAGTCGGTGGCTTGGTCTTTTTGGCCGCCTCAAATGCCACCAGCGCCTTCAGCGCCCAGGGTTTGTTCAGCGTCTTCATGCCACCACCCGATGCATATTCAGAAACTCCAACAGCCCGCGCACGTTGCTGGCCGCCAGCTGCCGGTCATTCACCAGCGCGGTAGCGGCGGTTTGCACCGCCTGCGCCTTGGCTTTGCCCTCATCGGTATTCAATAGCCACTCCACCAAATTCAAAATATGCCGACCGGTTTCTTCCAAATAGTGCACCCCTGGTTTAAAAACAGGGTGCGGCGGGCAAGGCTCTGAGACCACCACCGCACCGCTCACCATGCCCAGCTTCACAATTCGGTGCCATTCAAAAAATCCGTCATCATCGCGGTGAATATTCAACATCAGCTTGGCATTGGCCGCCACATGTCCGGCCATCCGCGCCAATGCTGCGTGCGAGCCCTTTGCCAACAACGGGCTTTCCACCTTGCGGTAATATAAAAACGCTTCGTAATCGGCAAAAAATGCCGCGTTCTTGGTGAAAAACTTCTCACGATGCTCAGAAGCCGTCCCGAAAAACGCGATGTCCAGCACCCGCTCTGCCACCGCCATCTTCGGCACCTCACGCACCTGCGTCTTTTTTGGCAGCACGCGCAGCAGCGGGTGGCGCATATCGCCTTCCTCCAGCCAGGCGTTGCGGGCTTTCACATTCGGGTTGAAGAACATCGCGGGCAGGCCGGTCGGCTGGAAAATATCCTGCACCTGCCAGGCGATATCAATCATCCCGCGCGCCATTAAAATAAACGGCATCGCCCGCTCGAACCACAAGGTCTGCGGCTGCTCGGTGGTAAACAGGAAGGCCGAATTTAAAATATCGTCACGCGCCCAGGCCCGCCCGCCGCCCAAATGGAAAAATTCATGCGGTGCTACAAAAATATTCAATTCTGGCCGGCGCTCTTGCGGCAATGTTTCATCCAGCAGCACCGCCGGCTGCCCGGCGTTTTGCAGTGTTTCAACAATATCTTCGGCTATTTCACGGATAAACGCATTACCGGCGGTGTTATAAAACACCCCAATCTCGGGCAGCATCGGCAACGCTGGCAACGCCTCTGGCTCTGCCGCCGCCGGGCGCTTTTTCTTGCCGGGCTTGGCTGCTGCCACTGGCGGCGCACCGGCACCCGGCACGGGCGCCAGCGGTGACTGGGAAATCGGTTTTGCCGCCGCTGCCCCCATCACCCGCGCCACCGTGGTTTTCATGAACACCGTGCGGCCTTCCGGGAAGCCATACACCACCGCATGGTTCAGCGGGTCGACATCCATATTACCGCCGGTTGGCTTAATATCCTGGTTGAGGGTCAGATAATCTTCGAGATTGAAAATCGGCAGCGCTTCCAGCCGGTCCATCGCCTGGCGGACCGAACGGGTGGAGAATTTGCTCAGCAACCCCTTCAGCAGCAAATCTTCCGGGCTGCCGTGCAAAATAAAATGCGCCAGCGGGTTGCGGTTCACGTGCCCATAGGCTTCAGCGTTGGCTAAATAGCGGGTGGCATTAAAACCTTTAAAAGGGGTGCGCCCCTCGCTGGCGCCATGGCGGACATAATGCACCAGCGGATTAATCCCCGAACGCGCTACATCCGGATTTTCCTTGATGTACCATTCTTCAGTGAACAGGCCGGAGGCCGCAATAATGGTGATATCCTCGTCCTCGACACTCACCGGGGCAGACGCTCGCGTCTCCAAGCCAAAAACGCCCGATGCGTGGTCCATCATGCTAAACCCCAATCCAATCCGCCAATATTCGATGTTACGCTGCTGTTTCTTCTAAATAAAAATCCATATCGTACAATGGTTCTCTATTCCAGACAGAATACGGCGGACAGGCAGAATAAACCTACGGCACGGCGTACGCCAGGCCGGTCTGGTAGCGACGGACAGATTTGAACTGCCGACCAAGGGATTATGATTCCCCTGCTCTACCACTGAGCTACGCCGCCATTCAGGGTGCCGCGCGGGGTAACCCCGCCGTGCCGCAAAGTCAACATCAAACGCCACCAGTGCACAGCGCCAGACCGCCCATCAGCTTTTATCCCCATAGTGCGCGCGACCGGCTTTCCACTGCTATAACTTCATATTTATTGTTATTTTACAAGTATTTACAGAATTTAGCTTATCTAAACTGCTAACAAATCTGGGGCTAAATCCACAGACTTATCCACACCCTCATCGTAAAAACATTCACTCAAACGCGCCATCGTTTCAGCGCGATCCGTGCCAACCGGAATCGGCGGGTAAATCTTGATCCGCAGTTGGCCCGGGTACTTATGAAAGGCATTACGGCCCCAGAACCGCCCGGAGTCGGTCGCCGCCGGAATCACCGGCAGATGCAGCGCATTGGCCACCGCCACCACGCCCGGCAACAAAGCCGCACGGGTTCCTGGCGGCACCCGCGTACCTTCCGGGAAAATCACAATCTGCTTGCCTGCCTGCGCCACCTTTTTGCAATCCGCCACCAGCTTGCGGATCGACATCGCGCCACCGGCACGGTCCACCGAGACAAATCCGGCCGGCATCAGCAATGGTCCCACCAACGGCTGCTTGAGCAACTCCTTTTTCAGCACGTAAGCCATGTTGGGCAGTAGCAGTAGCCAGACCAGCGTATCAAAAGCTGACTGATGCTGGGCGGCGATCAATGCAGTGCCTGAGAGCGGTAAGTTTTCTCGGCCAATAATCTCCACCTCAACCCCGCAAACCACCCTGAGCGCCCAAATGGTAAAGCGTGACCACGCGATCCCGGCCCCAATCACCTTATGCGGCGCCACCAGCTTGAGCACCCGGCCATACACGCTCAGCAGCGCACCGGTGCTGTACATCATGAGATTGAACACCACCGACCTTAAAACCAGCATCATCGGCGCACTCCCAAAACTTCAAAAATCACCCCAGCAACGCCTGAACGTACCGCAATATATTTAGTATATTCAGCCGCCAGCAGCCGCAATGTGGAAAGCGCCAACAATGTTGTCATGGCCGGTGGCCGCACCGGATAGCCAAGCAATTTTACCCCCGGCAAATGCTGATGCAGCAGCCAGACGGCCCGCGGCATATGATAATCCGCCGTCACCACCAGCAACGAGTGCATTTGGTGCAAGCGGGCCCAGCGCGCTGCCTCGAAGGCGTTGCCGATGGTGCTTTCCGCGGTGTGGCCGATGGTGATGTCTGCCGCAAAATGCGTCGCAGCTACCGCGTCATCGGCGGTGAAGTCACCCAGGTACGTGCCGCGCCCCGCCCCTGATATCAGCAGCAAAGGTGCCGCATGGTTTGCCAATAAACCTAATGCAGCACTCACCCTGTCATCACCGCCAGTGAGCACCACAATGCCATCAGCATGCGGCATCGGCGTGGCAGGCACGGCGCGTGCCACAACCCCGATGAACAACGCGAACCCCACCAGCCAAAACCCGCCGGCCAGCAAAACGCCCCACCCCAGCCAGCGCCAAACCCACCGGCGGCGCCGGCCATAAAGCCGGCGGCGCATTACTTCAGCCGCCGCAACCAGCCACGCACTGTCTGCTGGGTGGTAACCCAGCCGATCGCCGCCGCCATCAAAGGAATGGTGGGCAGTACCACCCACAATACCGGCGGCAGCATCGGCCATGAGGTGTTTGCCACCACCCCACCAAAAGGTGCTGCCAAATTGGCCAGCCAGAACAATACCGGCAAGGCGCTGGCGGTTCCTAACAGCGACCCAACGGCAGTTAATAAAGTGGCCCGCCGGGCAAAGCGATTGGCAATGTCAGAATCCAACGCGCCCAGCCCATGAATAATCTCCACCGCTTCGCGCCGTTGCGCCAAGCCGGCCCGCGTGGCCACCGCCACCACGGCCACCGCCACCAGGGCTACAATCAGCAACACTGATAAAGCTGAAGCCTGCAAGCTAGCGGTTAACGCCGCCACCCGGGCCGCCCAGCGCTCACCGGTTTCTACCAGCGTACCGGGGGCAGCCGCATTCAGCGCTGTTCGCAACCCATCCGGCGCGCCGCCGCCCACCCATTGCGCTGTAATCACCGCCGGCACTGGCATACCAAGAGACGCCGCATCGGCCCCCAACCATGGCTGTAACAAACTGTTAATTTCGGCAGCGCTCAACACATGCGGCGCCCGCACCAGAGGGGACTTTGCTAATATGTCATATACCGCCTGCTCGCGCGGCGTGCTGCCACTTAACCCATTGTCGCCCGGTTCCGGCACCTGCACCGTCAAATCAATGCCGGTGTCATGGTTCCATTGCGCCGCCAGCGACGCTGCCGCTAACGTACCGGCAATTGCCAGCGCCGCCAGAAAGCTCATCGCCGCCACCAGCACCGGCAACAGCCGGTCCGCCATGGCGGTGCGAAGACCTAAGTGATCCATGCGCCTTGCCATCTAGCCGTTCCACACCAGCGATTCATCCAAGGCTAACATGCCCCGGGCGATTTCCAGCCGGGGCGCTGGATACGCTGCCACCAGCCGCTTGCTATGCGTGGCCACCACCACCGTGGTCCCCATTTTATTCAACCCGGTGATCAGCATCATCAGCCGGTCAGCCTGCAAATCATCCAGATTCCCCGTGGGTTCATCGGCCAAAAACAATTTTGGCCGGTTCACCACCGCCCGCGCAATCGCCACCCGCTGTTGCTCACCGCCAGAAAGCTCGTTGGGCTTGCGGTCCACCTTGCCCTCCAACCCGACCCAATGCAGCAACTCGGTCACGTCTGATTTCACCTGCGCTTCGCTGCGCCGGGCCAGCCGCATCGGCAGCGCCACATTGTCATAAGCGGAGAGATGCTCCAGCAGACGGAAATCCTGAAACACCACACCGATCCGCCGCCGCAGCAAGGCGGCCTCGCGTCGCTCCATGCTGGCAGCATTGGTGCCGAGTAGGTCAATTTTGCCACGGCTCGGCTGCTCAGCCAAATACATTAGTTTCAGCACACTGGTCTTGCCCGCCCCTGAAGCCCCGGTGAGCCAGCGGAACCCACCCTGGGAGATTTCAAAGCTCATATGGCTGATGATGGCAGGTGATTGCGTGTCAGCCCCGCCGCTGGCCCGATGGTACTGCAACCATACATCGTCAAATCGTACCATAAACTTGCACCGCCCTCTGGTCGTTTCTGCCGCCCCGGCCCCGCGTTCGGCAAGCGATTTTCATAAAATTTTTCAATCTTAACGTTCTAGAGCGCAATTCTCGCGGCTACTCTGTTGCACGAAACGCATTAAAATGTCATTTCTCACTCAGAATGCGAATTTCATGTCCCGGCTGCCAAACTGAATATGATGTACCCGACGCCGCTTTCGCCGGCCGGGCACGGACGCTGCGCTGCCAGCAATGCAATCACCAGTGGCAGGCTGCGCCGCCGGTTGAACCGCCAGCCACACCCCAGGTTACGGTGCCACCGGCAGCCTGGCCGGCCGCTGAATCTCCGGCTGGCCTGACCGCCAACCGCAGCGTTTATGACGATATGCCAAGGGTCATCGATCGTCCCAGCGCCGCGCCGCCCCCGACTGAACCGGCACCGCGCGCGCCAGCCTGGCCTAGCCCCACCAACGATGACCCAGCACATGACCCGTTCACCTATGCGGGCCCCAGCAGTACGGCGGAAATCCTCGCCAGTCTGTCCCGCAACGCCAATGCCGAACCCGACCCCAACCCCTATGCCGACACTGGTAACGAGGCTGACAGTACCCGCGACGCCACAGCTTTGCCAGGCAACGAGGAACGCTTCGCCGCACTGGTAAAATCTTCGCGCGCCCCCGATGAGTATGAGCGCCGCGGCCGCTCGGGCATTTTCACCACTTTCATCATTTTGGTGTTCATTTTTGGCGGCATTTATGCCGGCCGCGCACAGGTCATGCATACCATTCCTGCATCGGCCCCGTTCTTCGCCGGGATCGACCATCTGTTCGGCGTTCAGCCCAAATAGCCGTCAAAATTATCGCCGGGGATTGCGCGCCGGGGATTGCGCCCCGGCGCGGCGCTTCAGGCCGCTGCCCTAATCGCGGCAGCCTTCACATCGTCACCCACCAAATCTGCGAAGGTGGCGAAGTTTTCCTCAAACTTCTTCACCAGCGCCGCCGCCGCTTTGTCATAGGCGGCTTTGTCAGCCCAGGCGGAACGCGCATCAAGCACTTCGCTTGGCACATCAGCCACTTGTTCTGGCACGCCAAGGCCAAAAAACGCATCCCGGCGGAAGCTGCCCTTATCAAGCTCGCCACTCAACGCCGCCCGCAGCAGCGCCCGCGTATGACCAATCGACATCCGCTTGCCAACACCGTAAGCGCCGCCGGTCCAGCCGGTATTTACCAGCCAGCAGGAAACCCCATGCTCGGCGATCAGTCTTTCCAGCAACTTGCCATAAACCGCCGGATGGCGTGGCAGGAAAGGTGCTCCAAAACAGGTTGAGAAAGTCGCCTGCGGTTCTGAACCCATCCCCTTCTCGGTTCCTGCCACCCGCGCGGTGTAACCCGACATGAAATGATACATCGCCTGGCTTGGGCTTAGTTTGGCAATCGGCGGCAGCACGCCAAACGCATCGGCGGTCAGCATGAATAAATTTTTTGGAATGGCACCCCGGCCAGACAATTCCACGTTAGGAATAAATTCCACAGGATAACAAGCGCGGGTGTTCTCGGTGTAGGTCTGGTCGGTAAGGTCCAGGTGCCCTTGCGGGTCCGCCACCACATTTTCCAGCACCGTGCCAAAACGGTGTGATGCCGCCCAGATTTCCGGCTCCGCACTCTGTGAGAGGTCAATTACCTTGGCATAGCAACCGCCTTCAAAATTAAACACGCCGGCAGGCGCCCAGCCATGCTCATCATCACCGATCAAACGCCGTGCCGGGTCTGATGAAAGGGTTGTTTTGCCCGTGCCGGAAAGCCCGAAGAACAAGGCCGAATCTTCATTTTTACCAATATTGGCGCTGCAATGCATCGGCAGCACGCCGTTCGCCGGCAAAATCCAGTTCATCACCGTGAAGATGGATTTTTTAATCTCGCCAGCATATTGCGTTCCTGCAATCACAATCAGCTTCTCGGAAAATGATAAAGCAATCGCGGTGGTGCCATTTACGCCATCAATCGCCGGGTCAGTCTCAAATTCTGGTGCGTGCAAAATCACATAGTCCGGCACAAATCCCGCCAGTTCAGCCGCGGGGGGGCGAATAAACATATTCCGCGCAAACAAAGCCTGCCACGCGCCGGTGGTCACCAGCCGCACACGAATCCGATTCGATGGGTCGGCACCAGCGTATAAATCCTGGGTAAACAACTCGCGGCCCTGCAAATAAGCCTGCACCCGGCCTTTCAGCATCGCGAATTTGGCTTCCGGCATTTTCTGGTTGACCTTGCCCCACCAGACTTCGCCCGTGGTGGCTGGCTCATCCACCACATATTTATCACCGACTGAACGGCCGGTATGGACCCCGGTACGCACGAGGATCGCACCATCTGCCGAGAGCCTGCCTTCACCTTTGCGCAACGAGTGCGCCACCAATGCCGGCGCCGTAAGGTTGGAATGCAGGCAGGCGGCCACCCGTACACCAGAACCTGCCAACGGCGTGGCATCGTGCAGCGGGGCGGTGTTGGCATTTGTCACTGTAAGTTTTCCTTGGACTGGGATTAAATTTGTCTTTCCTCATAAGCATCTCGCCATGTGGCAGCAACAGCCGCCGTTCCTTAAAGCCAGGAAATTCATTGGTGCAACGCAGCAATTACAGCAATTTATGGTAAGTTTTTGGCGACAGCTTTAAGTTTTTCAATGTCCAGCCGTGCGGCTGCGGCAAACCCGCCAACATATTGTGCCGCCGTAATATCCATTCGCCAGAAGGCAAAATCAGCAAAATCGGCATATTGGCTGGCATAGGGGTGGGCCGCCATAAACGCCGCCCGCACGCTGGGCTCATCGCTTATGGCGGCGGTGCCGGTAACGCACAGCCGGGGCGCGGTTTGCGGGTTGGCATCCAACGCTGGCCCTACCACCAGCAAGGAGCAGGCGGGATTGCGTTTTAACTGGCGCGTGTGGCCCGACAAAGTTGAAAGCAACATCACCGGCGATAAATCCGCCAGCAGCGCAAATGTCACCAAGGCAGCAAACGGCACATTATCCTGCGCGGTGGCCAAACTGGCGGCATTGGCGGTACGCAGCAGGGCCACCGCCTCATTATAAAAATCTCGCTCTTGCGCTATTGCCATAATCACGTCACTCCCGCGTTGCATATAGCCCATATGAGCCCCACCGCATGAAACAAACAATCGCCCTGGTCGATGATGACCGCAATATATTGATTTCTGTTCAGATGACACTGGAGCAGGAAGGCTTCAATGTTGTCACCTACACAGATGGAGAATCCGCCCTGCAGGCGCTGCTCGCCAAACCGGCGGACCTCGCGGTGCTGGACATTAAAATGCCGCGCATGGATGGCATGGAGTTGCTGCAAAAACTGCGCGCCCGTACCGCCATGCCGGTGATTTTTCTCACCTCCAAGGATGATGAGCTTGACGAGCTGATGGGCCTGCGCCTTGGCGCGGATGATTACATCACCAAGCCATTCAGCCAGCGGCTGCTGCTGGAGCGTATCCGGGCACTGCTGCGCCGTAATGAAGCTACCAAGGCCGGGGCCGCCCCCGTAGCCGTAATCACCCGCGGCAACCTCACGCTTGATGAAACCAAGCACCAGTGCCTCTGGAAGGGGCTTGATATTCAGCTCACGGTCACTGAGTTTTTATTGGTCAAAGCGCTCGCTGCCCGCCCTGGCATGGTAAAATCACGCGATCAGCTGATCGACGCCGCCTACGGCGAAAATGTCTATGTTGATGACCGCACCATTGACAGCCATGTCAAACGCCTGCGCAAAAAATTCCGCCATGAGGATGACACGTTCGACCAGATTGAAACATTGTACGGCATTGGCTACCGCTACAAGGAAGCTTGAAGCTCGCCGATGACCAAGCGCACCCGTCTCTCGCGCCTGCTGCGCGATATTTTATTGGTGAATTTGTTACCTTTGGTACTGATTTTTGCCGCCTTGTTCTATCTGGACCAATACCAGCAAGGCTTGCTTTCCGCTGAGGTTTCAGCCCTGCGCGAGCAAGCCCGTATTTTTGCCGGCGCGCTCAGCCAAAGTGCCGTGCAGAACAACCAGGCCGGCCAGCCAGCCCTGAACCCAGACCTTGCCCAGCCGCTGTTGTATCAGCTGATTGACCCTACCCCGAACGCCCAGGCGCTTATTTATGGGCCAGATGGCCAGATCATCGCCAATTCACGGGTGCACCCCGGCCCGGGTGGCGCCATTATTACTGAACCATTACCCACCGCCATACCAACCTACCTGTTCGCCCGGCTGGTTGGATACATCTATGACCATATCACCGGCGCGCTGGCCCAGCCGCAGGACGATTCCGGCCTGATCGGCTCCGGTGCCGGTGAAAACCCTGACACACTGGGCTGGCAGCCTGATGCCCGTGAGGCATTGCAGCTTACCGCCGCCGCCCCCAACCAGGAAGCCCCGCCTTATGTGCGCCGCAGTGCTGATGGCCAGTTGCTGGTTACGGTGGCGGAGCCCATTAGCCGCAGCCAGCAAAATGTTGGCACCGTGCTGCTCACCCGTGAGGCCGGGGGCGTGGACCGGGCGGTGCTGGCAATCCGGATTTCCATCCTGGGGTTATTCGCACTAGCCCTGGGGCTTACCGTTATTGTGTCGTTTTATCTGGCCCGCACCATCGCCAGCCCGATTTTGCGGCTTGCCAATGCCGCCACCTTGATGCGTGAAGGCCGCGCGCGCGCGCAAGCACTGCCAGATGCCATCATCGAGCGTAACGATGAAATCGGCACGCTGGCCCGCGCGCTCCATGGCTCCTCAAAAGCTCTCTGGGCGCGCATGGACGCCATTGAGCAATTCGCCGCCGATGTCAGCCATGAGATCAAGAACCCGCTCTCCTCAATCCGCTCCGCCATTGAAACCCTGACCCGCGTTGAAGACCCCACCCGTGCCACCCGCCTGCTGGCCATTGTCACCCAGGATGTCGCCCGGCTGGACCGGCTGATTACTGATATTTCGGATTCATCCCGCCTGGATTCCGAACTCTCACGCACCCGCATGGACGTGCTTGACCTGGCACCGATTCTGGAAACCCTGACCGAAATGCATGATGCCACCCGCAAGCCAAACGGCCCGCGTATGGTGCTGGACAGCCCCGGCACCGGCCTGACCGTGCGCGGCGTGGAATCCCGGCTGGTGCAGGTGCTGCGCAACCTCATCGGAAACGCCATCTCCTTCAGCCCAGACAATGGGTTGATCTGGCTGCGTGGCCGCGAGACCGGCGGTATCGTGGAGCTGGCAGTCGAAGATGAAGGCCCGGGCATCCCGGATGCCAAGCTTGATGGTATTTTTGACCGGTTTTATTCCGAACGCCCGACCTCGGAGCAATTTGGCAGCCATTCGGGCCTTGGGCTGTCCATCTCACGCCAGATCATTGAGGCTCACCAAGGCCGCATCTCGGCAGAGAATCGCCGCGATGCGGACGGCAACATCATCGGCGCGCGCTTTGTTATTCGCTTACCGAAAGCCGAGACAGATTAACCCCGAAACTGGGTTACCACCGAGGCTGACATCAACTAATCCTGTAACTGCGGATTATGAAACACCGGGTTGCGCCACTTATGCAAGGCTCTGGTCAACGCCGCGGCCAAATCGCGCTTTTGCACCTCGCCCAACTGGCGGGCCACCTCTTGGGAAACACCACGCGCTGAGAGCAGCAGTTTTGGCACCGTCCCGGCGCGTTCCTCCAGCACCACATTCAGCCAGTATGGCGGCAGCGAGATATTTTTGGTCCGGCCATTCATATCGGTGCAAATGATGATAAATTTTGACTCGGTCAAAACCAGCAATTCGCGCGCCCGCGCCGCCCGCACATTCAGCCAAAGTAAAAACAACGCCAGCGCGATGTCAGCCCCGTTGAAACCAATCACCACCCAGGCACCGATCATCGCCATCATGCTGGTCACCACCAACGAACCCGCCAGCATCACCCCACCGGCCATCAGCACGCCCTTACGGTCCAGGCTGCGGTGCGGCTTGATAGTGGCCTCGAAGATCAGCCGGTCAGAAGTGGCGGTATGGGCGTCCATGCCCCATAAATCGCGTATTCCACTGGTTCCACAAGGGATGAAATGAACGCAACCCGCCCAAAGCGCCCAAAACTGATGAAAACGGCGGATATCGCGCCGTTCCTCACCGCCATCGCCGCCGGTAACCCTGACCCGCGCACTGAGCTGGACTACGCAACACCCTTCCAACTGCTGGTGGCGGTGATGCTGTCCGCCCAGACCACTGATGTGGCGGTCAACAAGGTGGGAAAAATATTATTTGCTGACGCCCCCACCCCCGCTGCCATGGCCGCCCTCGGGGCGGCGGGCATCGGGGCGCGGATCAAATCCATCGGGCTGTGGCAGGCCAAGGCCAAAAATGCCGCCGCCCTCTCGCAATTGCTGATCGAGCGCCACGGCGGCGAAGTGCCCGGCGCGCGTGAGGCGTTAGAGGCCTTGCCCGGCGTCGGGCGCAAAACCGCCAATGTGGTGCTGAACGAGATTTTCGGCCAAGCCACCATGGCGGTGGATACCCATATCTTCCGGCTCGGCAACCGCACCGGCATCGCGCCCGGTGCCACGCCGCGGGTGGTGGAGGATGGATTGCTCAAGCGCGTGCCCGAGGCAATGCTGCGGCCAGCCCATTTATGGTTGATTTTGCATGGCCGCTACGTGTGCAAGGCCCGCACCCCGGAATGCTGGCGCTGCGCTGGTGCTGCCTATTGCGTGTTCAAACCTAAAACCCCGGCGCCGATCGCACGTCAAAAAAAACCCGCCGGCTAAAAGCCAGCGGGTTAAGTCAACAGGGAGGCTTCACGTCTGGGAGACGTTAGGGCCCAAACCCAGCCGAAGCTGAATGAGAACCCCAATCAGGCCTGGGTGGGCCTGACGATGTTGTATATATACCACATGAATGAAAAATTAACAGGCGAAATGTAAAATTATTTTACGAAAGCTCGTTCACGATCTCGACAAATCTGTCAAATCTGAGCAGCTTGAAAAGTTTTATGTCCTGTCAGGGTTTCTTTCTGAAATCGATTTAACCAAAAAGTCACGGAAAACTGAAACCCGTTTGGAGTTTCGCAGCTCCTCCGGATAGACAAAATACATATCCACATGCGGTTTCTGCACGTTCGGTAACAGCGGGATCAACCCAGCTGGCTCATGCATCAAATAATCCGGAATCGCACCAATACCAATCCCGGCGCGAATCGCCACCAGCATCGCCTGCAGCGAGTTCACCTCCAGCAACCCCCGGCGCGGCGTGCCGTCCTTGCGACCCACCTCAGCCAGCCAGTTCACATCCAGCACCGGTGGCTTACGGTCACCAAACAGCACCAGCTTGTGGTGATCCAAATCCTCAGGCTTTTCTGGCGTGCCATTGGCCTTCAAATACTCCGGCGAGGCCCATACCTGCCAGCGGATTTCGCCCAGATGCCGCTGCACCAGGTCCGGCTGGCGGGGCGGGTGCATACGAATCGCGACATCGGCTTCGCGCATCGCCAAATCCAGGTCAGTATCATCAAGCAGCAGCGAGACCGAAACATCCGGGTGTGCGCTGAGAAAATGCTTCAAACGCGGCGCCAGCCAGGTCACACCAAAACTATGGGTGGTGGTGATTTTGAGGCGCCCAGCGGGTTTTTCCTTGCTCTCCGCCAGCAGCGCCTCGGTCATTGCCAGCTTGGCGAAAACTTCGCGTACCGTGCGGTTCAGCGCCTCACCCTGCTCGGTGAGGATCAACCCACGGGCATGGCGATGAAACAGCGGCACCGAGAGCGCCTCCTCCAGCGCTGAAATCTGCCGGGAAACCGCTGATTGGCTAAGGTTGAGCGTGTCACCCGCATGGGTGAAACTGCCCGCTTCAGCAACGGCGTGAAATACGCGGAGTTTGTCCCAATCCATTTTTTGCCCTGACATTTTAAGCTGCTTTTTCTATGTGCATTGGAAAATTAGCAAGGAATTTCTCAGCCTCTAGCGCCGCCATGCAGCCGGTGCCCGCCGCCGTCACCGCCTGGCGGAAAATTTTATCTTGTACGTCCCCGGCAGCGAACACACCCGGCACCGAAGTCTGGGTGGTGCCTGAAGTTGTCAGTATATACCCCTCCGAGTCGGTTTTCACCTGACCCGCGAAAACTGCGGTGGTCGGCGAATGGCCAATCGCGATGAACACCCCATCCACGCCGATGGATTGCAAATCGCCGGTTTTGGTGTTGCGCAAGGTGACCCCCGTCACCACCGCCGGTGCCTGCGTACCAGTGATCTCCTCGACCGCGTGGTCCCAAATCACTGAGATTTTCGGGTTGGAAAACAGCCGGTCCTGCAAAATTTTCTCGGCACGGAAGGAATCGCGGCGATGGATGATGGTGACATGGCTGGCATGGTGGGTGAGGTACAATGCTTCCTCAACCGCGGTGTTGCCGCCGCCGATCACCGCAACTTTTTTGCCGCGATAGAAAAACCCATCGCAGGTGGCACAGGCCGAAACGCCGCCGCCCTGGAAGCTTTGTTCAGAGGGCAGCCCCAGCCAGCGGGCCTGCGCGCCGGTCGCAATGATAACCGAGTCGGCAATAAACTCATCACCCGAATCAGCCCAGGCATGGAACGGTGTTGCCGAAAAATCCACTCTGGTAATGATATCATAAATGATTTTAGTTCCAACATGCGCGGCCTGGGCAGCCATTTGGTCCATCAGCCAGGGCCCCTGAATGGTCTGCGCAAAGCCCGGATAGTTCTCCACATCGGTGGTAATGGTAAGCTGCCCGCCCGGCTGCAGCCCAGCCACCATCAGGGGGGCCAGATTGGCGCGCGCGGCATAAATGGCGGCGGTATAGCCAGCCGGCCCGGCGCCAATGATCAGCACGCGGGTCTTGTGAACCTCAGACATCGACAAACAATCCGTTCAGATACTTGAAAAGTAACATATCCGTGGTTTTACACCGGATACAAGCGGTGCTGCTAAATTTACTGCGTGGTACTTTTACACCGCGTAATTATATTGCGCCCAGACCAGAACAAGTTTTGAATGGACCCATGAGCGAGCCAAATAGTTTAGACGAGATCGACCGCCGGATTTTGCTGGAATTGCAGCAAGATGGGCGGATGACCAATGTGGAGCTGGCAAAACGCGCTGGCATCTCACCACCGCCGTGCCTGCGCCGGGTGCGCCGCCTGGAAGAGGCCGGTTACATCAAAGGCTACCACGCCGAGACCGACGGCCCGAAGCTCGGCTGGCAGATCGCGTTTTTCGTCATCGTCGGGCTGGAAAGCCAGAAGCAGGCAGCACTCGATGCGTTCGAAGCGCTGGTGGCGGGCTGGCCGGAAGTGCGCGAATGCCATATGATCCGCGGCGGCGGTGATTTCCTGCTCAAACTGGTCGCGCGTGATGCCGTCCATGAGAACCAGCTCACCACCCGGCTGACCGCCGCCTCCAGTGTCGCGAAAGTGCAAACCTTGCAAACCATCCGCACCAGCCGATCTCTCGCTGGCGTGCCGATGGAACGGCTTTATGGATAACTCTTGGATGAAAACGCGCCTGATGGATAAGCGCCTGGACTACGCTTCGTTGGGGATTATCACGGCTGCCGTGTTGGTTGACCTGGCCTGCCGGTTTCTGCCGGCCAACCTGCCGTATGTGTTCCCCTTCATCTTCAATGCGCCGGTGTTTCTGGGCACCTGGTTCATGGTGCTGTGGTACTTTCGCGGCATGGCCCGCACGCCAGCATCTGAGCGCCCCGGGCGGGTGCGGCAATGGTTCTTCCTGGGCGCTCTGGCGCTGGTCTATTTCGTGCTGCAAACCAAGTTCGAATATCTCACCCAGCATATGTTTTTCCTCAACCGCGTGCAGGCGGTCAGCATCGGTATGGTGGCACCTTTTGGCATCGCCATCGGCTGGATGAGCGAGGTGCTGGCGCGTGGTATCCCAGCCTGGCTGCTGGCAGCATGCCGCAGTGCGGTGGTACGCAAAATTGGCTACGTGCTGTTCCATCCGCTGCCGGCGATGGCGCTGTTTTTAATCACCTCGGATATCTGGCTGATCCCCTCGGTGCATTTCGCCGCGATGATCGACCCAACGCTCTATGCTATCATGAATTTCTCCTGTCTGTTCGGCGGGCTGGTGTTCTGGCTGGTGGTGCTGGACCCACGGCCCACGCCGGTCAGCCGGTTCTCGTTCCTGGCGCGCGCCGCTGCCGGATTTCTGGTGATGTTCCCGCAAATAGGCATCAGCGCCTACATCGCCCTGACCAGCACGGATTTATATTCGTTCTACACCTTATGCGGCCGGATTTTTCCCGCCATCAGCCCTGCCAACGACCAGATGCTGGGCGGCATGATCCAATGGATTCCGCCTGGAATGATGAACACCGCCGCCCTGATCATTGCGCTCAATTCATTGCGGCTAAGTGATATCAAAGCCGAAAAAGACATCGTGATTCCTCCCGGTGCCAAGGTTTATAAAGCCAACTGGACCGGGCGCTAAAGCGGCGTTTTTTGAGCGTTAATGATTTCGCCGCCACAACGCCTTTTTTCTGCCTGATTGGCGGGTGAACAAAGCTGTCCGCTGCGCTTTTTCTTGACGCTGATTGCTGCGCATCGTTACAGTCCGTCAAAAAACTTTTCATTTTATTGGAAGAACCGCCGGTCATGCCTGCACATCTGTTCCATCGGCAACACGCCAGCAAAATATTCTACCTGATCCTGGCGATGGCGGCCACGCCGCTGCTCTGCGCCAATGCGCTGGCTGATGACCAGCGTGACCAACATAATCAGCAAAATCATCCCGCCGCGCCACCGCCACCGCCACCGCCACAGCACCCGGAAAATATTGCACCGCACCCGTATGTGAATCAGTCACCCAACGGCGGTGCGCCGCAGCATAATTTCACCCAAACCCCTGGCGGCGGGCAGCCGCATCAGTTCAACCCTAACCAAGGCCAGCCGCCCCACCAATTCACCCAAAGCCCCAACGGTGGCGGCCAACCTCACCCGTTTGACCAGAACGCCGGTGGTGGCCAGCCCCATCCGTTCGACCACAACCCCAATGGCGGGCAGCCTCATCCGTTTGACCAGAACGCCGGTGGCGGCCAGTCCCACCCGTTCGACCACAACCCCAATGGCGGGCAGCCCCATCCGTTCGACCAGAATGATCCCGGCGATTACGGCAGCCAAGGCCATTACGGCCAGGACAACCACGGCAACGATCATAATTATGACGGCGATCATCCATTCGCGCATGAGCATTATGTTTTCCATGACCATGATGTGCGGCAGTTTGATCATGATGATTTTGACCATTGGCGTGAAGGCTATTGGAACAACACCTGCTTTGCCGGCCGTTGCGGCTGGTGGTGGCTGGCCGGCGGTATCTGGTATTTCTACACCCAGCCGGTTTACCCCTATCCTCTCTACATGCCTGATGTAACCTATGAGGATCCATCTTACGGATACCAGGATGCACCGCCGCCACCGCCGCCGGTTTATTACGCGCCGCCACCCACCTATTACGCGCCACCACCACCACCGCCTCCGGCTTATTACGCGCCACCGCCCGTTCCATTAGCGCCCGGACCGAAATTCCGTTACTATTGTAGCAATCCGCCTGGTTACTATCCGCAGGTGCCGAACTGCAATACCCAATACCAGGAAGTGCCTGTCAACCAGTAAGCCCTCCGGAACAATAAGGGCGTTGCCGTTACGAAATTGAAAGGACCATTTCATGAAAACGTCTAAACTGAGCATCATTGGAATTTCGGCATTATTGGCCTTGGGTGGCTGTGCCGCCACCCCGATGGGCCCGACCGTGCAGGTGATGCCGGACCCCAATAAGCCGTTTCCGGTGTTCCAGCAGGATCAGACGCAATGCGAAAATTATGCGCAGTCGCAAGTGGCCGGCCAAGCTGATGCCGCCAACCAGCAGGCTGTCGGCGTGGGCGTGCTAACCACCGTGGTCGGTGCTGCCATCGGCGGCGCGATCGGCGGCGGCCAAGGTGCCGGTGCGGGGGCTGCTCTCGGTGCGGGCGTCGGGGTGGCTAACGCCGCCGGCACGCAACCCAACGCGCAGATGACCATCCAGCAACGTTACGATAACGCCTATTCGCAATGCATGTATTCGCGCGGCAACCAGGTGCCGGGCATGTACCGCTAGGCACCCATTGCCCTTCGCACTCCCCGCGTAGGCGAGTTTTTTATGAGGCTGGGGCTTGAGGAAAGAAGATACTCGCCTGCGCGAGTATGACGAGAGTGCGCCCGTATGACGAGAGTGCGCGAGTATGACGAGAGAGCGCGTGGGTGACGAGAGAGAGAGCGGGGACGAGTGCGCGCGGGGGTGGCGAGGCAGCGCGGGTATGGCGTGAGAGTGTGCGGAGGTGGCGTTGTGAAACCACCAAAGCCACCGGATTTTTCCGCCGGCGTTTTTGGCGGTTCAGCGCCGCAGCGCCATTTTAATCGGGCCTTCGCTGTGGCCATGGGTGAATTGGTTCACCAGCGGGTTCGTGGTGGTTAACAACTCCGCTGCCGGACCAGTCCAAGTAATTTTACCATCATACAGCATCGCGGCGGTATCGCCGATGCGCACCGCACTCGCCATGTCATGCGTAATGGCAATCGAGGTTGAGCCAAGGCGCTTGACGCAATTCACGATCAACTCATCAATCACAGCCCCCATAATCGGGTCCAGCCCGGTGGTGGGTTCATCGAAAAACATAATCGCCGGCTCCGAGGCAATCGCCCGGGCAAGTGCCACACGCTTTTGCATCCCGCCGGAGAGTTCCGAAGGCGATAAATCAGCCACATTATCCGCCAGCCCCACTTGCGCCAAAATCTCAATCGCCTTGGCACGGGCAAAGCGCCGGGCGATTTTCTTCTCGGCCAGCAGCCCAAAGGCAACATTTTCCCATACCGGCAGCGAATCAAACAGCGCGCCATTTTGAAACAGCATGCCAATTTGCGCCCGCAAAGCCCGCGCCTGCGCGCGCGGCGCCTTCAGCACATCCACCCCGTCAATTTCGATCGTTCCAGAATCCGGTGTCACCAACCCTAGGATGGATTTGATCAACACTGACTTACCTGACCCCGAACCGCCAATCACCACCAGCCCGGTGCCCTGCGCCACATCGAGATCAACCCCGTCCAGCACCTTTTTGGTACCGAAATATTTTTTCAAATTCCGGACACGGATTTTAGGGGTGCTCATTTGGTGAACAACAGTTGCGTGAGGATATAATCAACCGCCAATATCAGAATCGAAGCCGACACCACCGCCGAGGTGGTGGCCGCACCAACGCCCTGCGCCCCACCTTTTGAGCGGTAGCCGTTAAAGCAGCCCATCAGCGCGATGATAAACCCAAACACCGCCGCTTTAATCAAGCCTGACACCACATCATCGGTCCGCAAATTGGTGAAGGAATTGAGCAAATAAGTATGCGGGTTGAAACCCAACTTCAGCCAGGCCACCAAAAACCCGCCCATCACACCAAGAATATCAGCAATTCCCACCAGCAACGGCATCGCGATGACACCGGCGATCAGCCGCGGAGCTACCAGATACTGCATCGGCTCGGTCGAGAGGGTCGAGAGCGCATCAATTTGGTCGGTCACCCGCATGGTGCCCAATTCAGCTGCCATCGCCGCCCCGGCGCGGCCTGAGACCATCAGCCCAGCCAGCACCGGCCCGAGTTCGCGCGTCACTGATAATACCACCACGCTGGCTATCGCGCTCTCGGCATTAAAGCGTGAAAACCCGGTATAGGATTGCAACGCCAGCACCATGCCCGTGAACAAAGCCGTGAGTGAGACCACCGGGAGCGAGAAATACCCAATTTCCATCATGGCTCTGCCAATCATGCGCGGGTAGTAGGGCGGACGGATTATGGCGTAAATGCCGGTGCCGGCAAAAATCGCCAGCTCCCCCACCAGCCCGAGCGCATTGAGCACCGCCGCCCCGATATGGGCGATAACATTTAAAACAGCATTCATGTGGCTGGCACCGCCCCAATGTAATGGCGCTCATAACGCGCTCCCAAAGCCGTTAGCACTTCATAGCCATTGGTGTTGGCAGCCCGCGCCAGATCATCTGGCGTGCAATGCGGGCCCAGCAATTCCAGGCTATCCCCCAAATTCAGGTTGGCAATCTCGGTTACATCAAAAGTTGTAAGGTCCATCGACACCCGGCCTACCAGCGGGGCTGGGGTGCCGTCAAAATAACCGCAAGCGCGGTTGGTCAAACTGCGGAAATACCCATCGGCATAACCCACCGCCACAGTGGCAATCCGGCTGGGGCGTTGGGCCGCCCATACCCCGTTATAGCCAACCTCGGTGCCGGGTTTAATATCGCGCAGCGCGATGATTTTGCCGTGTAACGCCACCACCGGGTGCAGCGGGTTAGCCTGCCCTGGGGTTGGGTTTATACCGTAAAGAGCGGCCCCTGGTCTGGCGAGGTCTGAGGCAAATTGCGGGGCTAAAAACAAGCCCGAAGAATTCGCCAGGCTCAGTTTCATGTCAGGAAACTGCGCCTGAAATTGCCTCTGAAATTGCGAAATACGCTGGTACTGCGCCGCATTGCTCGGGTGCTCAGCAATTTCAGCATTCATCAAATGCGTCATCACATAAATAATGTTGATACCCGTCAGCCAATCCGGGTTGTTGAAAAGCCTCTCAATTTCCTCAAATGACAGCCCCAGCCGAGACATGCCGGTATCAATTTGCAAAAATGCTGGCAACCGCCGGCCCAACCGCTTCGCCGCCGCCCCCCACAGGGCAACTTCAGGCAGTGATGACAGCACGGGGGTAATATCATGCTGCACAAAAATCTCCGCCTCACCCGGCAAAACCCCATGCAGCACCATCACCTGAGCCTGGCCAACCAATGGCCGGATGGTCAGCGCTTCCGCCAAATGCGCGGTGAAAAAATGCTTACACCCGGCTGCAAATAATTTTGGCGCCACATACGTCGCCCCCAACCCATAGGCATTGGCCTTCACCACCCCGGCGGTTTGGCCCGGATGGCGCGCATCCAACAACCGCCAGTTGGCGGCGATGGCATCCAGATTGATGGTAAGCCTGGATGGCGGGGTAGAATTCACGGTAGTATTAAAGCCGCAACGCAAGCGGCGTTATTCATGCACAGTATCCAAATCCGCAAAGCGGGTGAATTCACCTTCAAAGAATAAATCAATCTTGCCGGTTGGGCCATGGCGCTGCTTGGCCAAAATCAGCTCGGCCTTGTTATAGGCGTTGCTCATATCTGATTGCCATTTTTCCATCGCATCACGGAATTTATCATCCTTATCATAGGCGGCAATCTTTGGTTCTTTTTGCTGCAGGTAATATTCATCGCGGTAGATAAACATCACCATGTCAGCATCTTGTTCGATGGTACCAGATTCACGCAAGTCAGATAATTGCGGGCGCTTATCCTCACGCGCTTCCACCGCCCGTGATAGCTGTGAGAGTGCCAGCACCGGCACCGCCAGCTCCTTGGCAATGGCCTTCAACCCTTGCGTGATCTGGCTGATTTCCAGCACCCGGTTTTCCGGTTTGGTGCCAGCCGCCGGGCGCATCAGTTGCAAATAATCAATCACAATCAACGCCAGCCCCTTGGTGCGCTTCAAGCGGCGGCAGCGGGTGCGCAAGGCTGAGAGCGTCAGCGCCGGGGTGTCATCAATCACCAGCGGTAGTGTGGCAATTTCACGGGACACTTTCACAAAATTATCAAAATCCTTCTGGCCGATTTCACCACGCCGGATTTTATCACCCGAAACCCGCGCCTCCTCTGCCAATAAACGGGTGGCCAACTGCTCAGAACTCATTTCCAATGAGAATACCGCCACGGTTTCCTTGGGCACCCCGTTGGGGTTCTCAGCCCGGGCGGCGTTCAGCAACGCCTTGGCCGCGCCAAAGGCAATTTTGGTGGCCAAAGCGGTTTTGCCCATGCCGGGGCGGCCGGCCAAAATCATCAAATCTGAAGGGTGCAACCCGCCGGTTTTTTTGTTCAAATCCCGCAAGCCGGTATCCAGCCCGGACACCGCGCCCTGGTTTTTATAGGCGGTTGAGGCAATTTCAATGGCGCGAACCAACGCGGCCTCAAAAGTAATCATCGCCCCTTCATTGCCGCCCTTGGTGGCCAGGTCGAACAATGATTGTTCCGCCGCCTCAATCTGGTCTTTGCCGTCCAGCTCAGCATCCGCACCAAACGCCCGGTTAACGGTAAGCTCGCCGATATCGATCAACTGGCGGCGGATCCAGCTATCGTAAATCGCCTTGCCGTAATCCCCGGCGTTAATAATTCCCACCATCGCTGACAATAATTGCGCCAGATACGCCGTGCCGCCCACCTCATCGAGCACACCGGAATGCTCAAACTCCGCCCGCAGCAATACCGGGTCAGCAATCTGGCCGGCCTCACAGCGCCGCGCGATGGCCTGATAGATGCGTCCATGGATCGGGTCAGCAAAATGCTCATGGCTGAGAAATTCTGAAACCCGCTCATAGGCTTTGTTATTGGCCAGCAACGCCCCCAGCAGCGCTTGTTCAGCCTCGACATTGGTGGGGGGTAGGCGTTGGCTGATGCCAAATAACGGTGGATCAATGGAGTTCATCGGGCAGTCACTACGCTGATATGATGAGTCGGGACAGACAAAAAACCTGTGCACAACTATGTATAACGGGGATGAAATTATGGAGCCTAAAATGAACGGTGCCGAGAGCCTGGTTCACACGCTGCTGAATGCCGGTATTGACACGGTGTTTGCCAATCCGGGCACCAGCGAGATGCATTTTGTCGCAGCACTGGACCGTATTCCCGGCGTGCGCTGCGTGCTGTGCCTGGATGAAAATGTTGCCACCGGTGCTGCCGATGCCTATTGGCGGATGCGTGGCAAACCCGCCGCCACGCTACTGCATTGCGGCCCTGGTTTAGCTAACGGGCTGGCGAATTTGCACAACGCCATGCGCGCACACTCTGGCATCGTGAACATCGTGGGCGACCAGGCCACTTATCACCGCCCCCTGGATGCCCCGCTGACCGCTGATGTGGAGGGTTGGGCGCGGCCAGTCTCTGGTTTCGTGCGGCGGGCGGCCAGTGCAGAACGTGTGGGGGCAGACGCCGCCGCCGCCATTGAGGCCGCAGGGACCTATCCGGGGCACATCGCCACGCTGATTCTGCCTGCTGATACCGCCTGGGATGAAGGCGGGATCATCGGTGTGGCCGCCCCGCCGCTGCCCCCTGCCCGCGCTAACACCCAAGCTATTGAAACTGCTGCCAAACTTCTGCGCGGTGGCGAACCCACCATGTTGCTCATCGGCGGTGCTGCTTTGCAGGAGGCGCCGCTTTGGGTGGCGCACAGCATTACGCAAGCCACCGGCGCTAAAATGCTGGGGCCAGTCTCCCCTGCCCGGCTGGCGCGGGGCCGTGGCCGGGTTCCTTTAATGCGCATTCCCTACCCGGTTGATATGGCTTTGGAGGCGCTCAAAGGGACCAAAAACCTCATCCTGGTTGGCACCACCGCACCGGTGGCGTTTTTCGCCTATCCGGGCAAACCGGGGTATTTGTACCCTGAGGATTGCACCGTGCATGTGCTGGCCCGGCCCGACGAGGACGGCCCCGGCGCGCTGGCAGCACTGGCGGCGGCACTGGGGCTGCAAGCACTGGGTATACAACCGCAATCTGGCCCGCGCGGGGATGACATCAAGTTAGAGCCTGCCACCGGCGCCATCACCCCGGAAAAACTGGCGCAATCGCTCGCAGCGCTGATCCCCAAGGAAGCCATCATCATTGACGAGGCCATTTCATATGGCCGGGGCTTTTTCCCCTACACGTTCAACGCCCCCAACCATGATTGGCTACAGCTCACCGGTGGCGCCATCGGGGCCGGGCTGCCGATGGCCACGGGTGCTGCTATCGGCGCACCCGAGCGCCGCGTCATCGCCCTGCAAGCTGATGGCTCGGCGATGTACACGGTGCAGGCGCTTTGGACCCAGGCGCGCGAACACCTCAACATCACAAATATCATACTGGCCAACCGGAAATACGCTATATTGTTGCATGAACTCGCCAATGTTGGCGCCAATCCGGGGCCTACCGCCATGAATATGCTCAACCTCTCCAACCCTGACCTCAACTGGGTGAAACTTGCCGAAGGCATGGGTGTGGCCGCCGCACAGGCCAGCAACATGGACCAACTCAACGAGCTGTTGGCAGGCAGCCTTAACCGCAGCGGGCCGTTTGTTATTGAGTTATTGATTTGACCCTCAAACCAGCCGCGTCTCACCCCCCGGCATCGAAGCGGTTTGACCCGGAGCGCATGTTCAAGCCGACGTCGGTGGCGGTCAGCGGTTGTGCTACCGAGCTTGGCGCTAAGCTACTGGCCAATATCCAGGTGGGCGGCTTTAGGGGTCAGGTCGGGCATGATGGCGCACCGATTGACAATGCTGACTTGGCGATCATCGCTGATGCCCCCGCAGACCTCGCCGCCGCGTTGCAGGCGCATGCTAAGCGCGGGGTGAAAGGGGCCCTGGTGCTCTCACCGGTGCCAAACTTACGGGCTTTGGCCACCGCAGAGGGCATCCGCGTGCTGGGGCCATATTCCTTTGGCATGATGTTACCCGGGCTGGGGCTGAACGCCTCAGCCCTGCCGGTGATGCCAGCGGCGGGCAAAGTGGCGTATGTCGGGCAGTCCGGTGCCCTGGTGCGCACGGTGCTGGACTGGGCGGTACCTAATTTCATCGGCTTCAGCCAAATTATCGGCATCGGCGGCAATACCGACATGGGGTTCGGGCTGGTGCTTGACCATCTCAGCCGCGATTCTGGCACCAACGCCATCATGATCGAGATTGACCGGGTGCGCGACCCGCAGATGTTCCACTCCGCCGTACGCGCCGCCGCCCGGCTGCGCCCGGTGGTGGCTTTGGTGCCGGGCATTGCCCTGCGCGACGCTGATGGCATGGGCCGGGCGGCAGCGGAGGCAGCTTTCAGCCGCTCAGGCGTGCTGCTTGCCGCCACCATGAGCGAATTTCTGGCCGCCGCCGAAACCCTCACCCGGGTTAAACCCGCCCATGGTAACAGCCTGGCCATTATTTCCAACTCCGTCGCCGCCGGGCGGTTGGCAGCCGATGACGCGCTGAATCATGGCCTCAGCTTCACCGAATTAACCCCCGAAACCCGGCAGGTGCTGGCCCTAAGCCTGGGGCTGAACCTGGATGACATCCCAACCTCTGGGCCAATTTTCACGGGCCGTGGCGCCAGCCCCACCCGCCTTGCGGATATTGCGGCATTGCTGTCCTCCGCCCATGAGGTTGGCGGCATATTGCTGGTGCACGCGCCCTCGGGCGAAGGTGATGAGGTGGCTATGGAAGCGCTGATCGCCTGCGCTAAAACGGTTAAAATCCCGCTTTTGATCGCCGCCATGGGGGAAGCCAGCGGACTGATCCACCGGCACCGGCTGGCCCAAGCCGGGTTGGCCTGCTTTGACACGCCAGAAGCCGCCATCGCGGGCTTCAGGCATTTGATCCGCAACCGCACCAACCGCGCGGCCGCCCGCGAATTACCCCCTTCCAAGGTGTTGAGGGTCGCCCCCGACACCGCAGCGGTGCAGGAAAAAATTGCCAGCGCCCGCGCCGCCGGGCGTCTCTTGCTGGTACAGGATGAGGCGCTGGCGCTGGTGAGCGCTTATAATGTGCCAGTTATCAAAGGCGGCTTTGGTGCAACCCCCGAAGAAGCCGCCATGGTTGCCACCACCATCGGCTACCCGGTGGTGGTTAAACTTTCACACCCCAACATGCCGGCCAACCGCACCACCGGCTCAATTGCGCTGGATGTGCCCAACGGTAAAGCCGTTCGCGCCGCCGCCAAAGCCATGGACACCACTGGCTTGAGCGGGGCCAAATTTCTGGTGCAAAAGCAGGCCCCGCGCGGCGTGCAACTGCGAATCCGGGTGGCTGACAGCCCGCAGCTTGGCCCCACTATCGGCTTTGGCGCCGGCGGGGGTGACCGCGATGATCTCTCCGGCCTGGCGGTGGATTTACCCCCGCTGAACCTGCCGCTGGCGCACGCGCTGATCGCCCGCTCGGCGGTCGCCCCTCAGCTGGCAGCACACCGCGGCGCCCCGGCGGCGGACCTTGAGGCGATTGCCGCCGCCCTGGTGCGGGTTAGCCAGCTTATTATCGATACGCCGGAAATTCTGCTGCTCGACCTCGACCCGATTTTTGCCAATGAGGACGGGGTGGTAGCGGTCAGTGGCCGCGTTGCCCTGCGCCCGGTGGGCGCAATACGCGACAAGTTGGTGATTGCGCCCTACCCGGCGGAATTGACCACAAGCTATCAGGCCAAGGGCCATAAATTCACCCTGCGCCCGATCCGCCCGGAGGATGCTGACGCGCATGCTGCGCTGTTCTCACGCATGCCCGCTGAGGATATGCGCTACCGGTTTTTCTCCTCGGTGCGGCAACTAGCGCCCGAACAGATCGCCCGGCTGACCGACATTGATTATGGCCGCGAAATGGCCATCATCGCGGTCAATGATGCCACTGGCGAGACTGCAGGTGCGGCCCGGCTGGTCCGCAATGACACTGACGGCCGCACCGCCGAATTTGCCTGTGCCGTGGAACCCGCCGCCAAGGGCATTGGCCTGGCCACCGCGCTGATGAAAGCCATCATCGCCTGGGGCAAATCGCAGGGGGTTGAGGAAATTTCTGGCACCATACTATCTGACAATGCGCCGATGCTGGCGTTCATCAAAAGCCTGGGCTTTCGGATTGAACGTTCAGCCGATGATCATGACGTGGTGGAAGCGAAGTTGGTGCCGTAAGGCCCAAAACCCAGAGCATTAGCGCACAAAACCCCCCACGCGCCCGCCGCCATAGGTTGGGCAGACACAGCCGGCATCCACCGGCTTGGGGTGGTGCAGCGGGCAGACATAGCCGCCGGCATCGCAGGAATAACCCAGCACCGGCGGGGCATAAACATAGGCCGGGGGCGGGGCATAATAGACCGGGGCCGGGGCGTAATAATAAGGCCGGTAAAAATACGGATGGTAAAACGGCACGCCGATACCCACACCAATAATCACCCGGGCCTGGGCTGGTTGCGGCTTAGCAATGAGGCCAACAGCAATAAAGCCAGCCAGGGCGGTGCAGGCCAGAGCCAGTTTGCGGGGATGTTTAAGGGGCATGTTAAAATCCTTTGGAAGACGGAGAATTGTAGTTAAAAATAGGTGAGGCAAGGCTTTTGGTGTTTTTCGAATTGTAAAAGCTTGTTGCAGGCTTGGCCTTGCAAGCTAAGGTCGGGTGTGGTTAACCATCGCCCACCCTGCTGGGGATGTGGCGTCATCCCTGGCTATGCTCGCCCTGATTTTGGGGGGTCCAGACCCGGACCGGAGCTGATAATCCGAAGGGAGTACCATATGCCGTTATATGAAACCGTGGTTATTGCACGGAGCGAAATTACGCAGGCGCAGGCTGATGCTGTCGCCGATGCGGTGATTGCCCAGCTCGAAGCCGAAGGCGGCGCTGTTAAAAAGCGCGAATATTGGGGCCTTCGCTCACTGGCTTACCGGATTAAAAAAAACCGCAAGGGCCATTACATTCTTCTCGGCCTCGACGCGCCGTCCCCGGTTGTGCTGGAAATGGAACGTCAGTTGACCCTGAATGAAGACGTGCTGCGCTTCATGACCATCCGGATTGAAGAAATCTCTGAGGAACCCTCAGTGATTTTGTCCCGCAAGTCTGATGACCGTGAGCGCGGCTTCCGTGGGCCCAAGCCCGCTGGCCGTTTCGAGACTGGCCGCAAACGCGGCTATGATGAGCGCGAAGAGTTCCGCGCCCGCGACGAATTCCGCACTGACCGTGAGGAATTCGGTATCGAGGAGGAAATTTAATGTCTGAATCAGCTGAAACCAACCCGGCCACCCGCCGCATGGCGGCAGGTGCGCGCAAACCGTTCTTCCGCCGCAAGAAATCCTGCCCGTTCGCCGGCCCGGATGCGCCGGTGATCGACTATAAGGACGTGCGTCTACTGTCGCGCTTCCTCTCCGAGCGCGGCAAGATTGTGCCATCACGCATCACCGCCGTTTCCGGCAAGAAGCAGCGCGAGCTGGCGAAGGCGATCAAACGCGCCCGCTTCCTTGCCTTGCTTCCCTATGTGCTGAGCTGAGGGAGCAAGTAACATGGCAAACGTAGAATTGATCCTCCTCCAGCGCGTCGAGAAACTCGGCCAGATGGGTGAGATTGTTAAGGTGAAGCCGGGCTATGCCCGTAACTACCTGCTGCCGCAGTCAAAGGCTGTGCGCGCCACCAAAGCCAACCGTGAGCGTTTTGATCGCGAGCGGGTGAATTTGGAAGCGATGAACCTGAAGCGCCGCGAGGAGGCCGAACGGGTCGCCGAGCGCGTGCAGGGTTTGAGCGTGGTGCTGATCCGCCAGGCCAGTGAAGCTGGCTCGCTGTTCGGTTCGGTGTCGGCACGTGACTTGTCCGATGCCTGCACCGCCGCCGGCCTGACCATTGAGCGCGCCCAGGTGCTGTTGGAGCACCCGATCAAGACGCTTGGTCTCTCGAAGGTCCGGGTGGCTTTACACCCGGAAGTTACCCTCGAAGTCACCGTCAATGTCGCCCGTTCCACCGAGGAAGCTGCCAAGCAGGCCCGCGGTGAGACTGTGGTGGCCGAGAAGGACGAAGTGCTTGATATTGGCCCGCTGTTTGGCCAGGAAGAGACCGCCGCACCCGCCGAGGCATAAGCCCCCGGCAGTGCGATTTTACAAAACGGCCTCTGCTTCGCAGGGGCCGTTTTTTATGGCCCCCTTTATTTACGCATCTCCACTAACTAAATGTAATTCTGTCGCCTTTGGGGGTTCTGGGTGGTTAAAGCTCTAAAGACTCTTATGGACGGAATTTTACGTACCGCCATTGATCATGGCCAGTTTCAGGTGGTTTGGCCGGATGGCGATGTCTCGCATTATGGCGACGGTCATGGGACTAAAGCAGGGGTCAAAATCCGTGATAGTGCGACGCTGTGGCGGCTGGTGCGCAACCCCAGCCTGACGGTTGGTGAAGCCTATATGGATGCCGGGCTGATCCCGATCGAAGGCTCAATTTACGATGTCTTGCATCTGCTGTTTGAAAATCTCTCCCGCACCTGGCACCGGGTACCGGTGCTGCGGTTGAACAGTTGGGCCCGGATGTTGCAGCGGCGCTTTGAGCAGGCCAACCAGCTAACGCGCGCCCGCCGCAACGTGGCGCATCATTACGATTTGAACGGCCGGCTATATTCGCTGTTCCTTGACCGCGACCGGCAATATTCCTGCGCCTATTTCCGGCGCGGCGATGAAACGCTGGAAGAAGCCCAGGCCGCCAAAAAGCGCCATATCGCGGCGAAATTAATGCTCAATAAACCAAATTTAACCGTGCTGGATATCGGCTGCGGCTGGGGCGGCATGGCGCTGACCCTGGCGCGCGAATTTGGCGCCAAAGTCACCGGCATCACGCTCTCGGCTGAGCAGTTGCAGGAAGCCCGCGCCCGCGCCACCGCCGAGGGCCTCAGCGAGCGTGTGAATTTTGAGTTGATGGATTACCGGGCGGTGACCCAGAAATTTGACCGGATCGTTTCAGTCGGCATGTTCGAGCATGTCGGTCTGCCAAACTATTCAACCTATTTTGAAACCATCAAGCGCTGCCTGAAACCCGAGGGCGTAGCACTGCTGCATTCTATCGGCCGGTTTGAAGGCCCGGCATCCACCAACCCCTGGATCGCCAAATATATTTTCCCCGGCGGTTATGCCCCGGCGCTGTCGGAGGTTTTGGACCCGATTGAAAAATCCGGCTTAAGGACTGCCGACATTGAAATCCTGCGGCTGCATTACGCCAAAACCCTGGCGCATTGGCGGCGCCGCTTCGCCGCCAACCGCGACGCTATTGCCGCTTTATATGACGAGCGCTTCTGCCGGATGTTTGAATTTTATCTGGCCGGCTCCGAACTGGCGTTCCGGGTCAACGCCCATATGAATTTCCAAATCCAGCTCACGCACCGCAACGATGCCACACCGCTGACCCGCGATTACATGATGGAGGCGGAACGCGCCACTTCCTATTCGCAGGCCGCGGATTGAACTGCGTTTCGCTGCCCTGTCTTCACGATAGGGCTGGTGGTTGGGCCGCGCGATGCTAGATAATAACCATGAACATATTTTTTTGGCGTCGAACCAGAATTCCAGTCATCTCTCTGCGCGGAATCATCGCGGCCAGGGCCGGTTCCATCAATATCGATGCCTATACTGATGTGATCGAGCGTGGCTTTGCCCTTGCCAAAAAATCCAAGTGCCTGGTGCTGGCCATTGAAAGCCCCGGCGGGTCAGCGGTGCAGTCAGATTTGATCGGCCAACTTATCCGCAGGCGCGCTGATGAGGCCAAAATAAAAGTGGTGGCGGTCATCGGTGATGTTGGCGCATCAGGCGGCTATTGGCTGGCCTGCGCGGCTGATGAGATTTATGCCAACCGGCTCTCCATCGTCGGCTCGATCGGCGTGATTACTGGTGGCTTTGGTCTGGATAAATTCATCGCCCGCTATGCAATTGAACGCCGGCTGTTTACCGCGGGTGAAAACAAAGCCCGGATGGAAACATTTTCACCCTTACGCCCGCAGGATGAAGCCTTTACCCGCGCCTTGCTGGACCAAGCGCATGGTATGTTCAAAAGCTGGGTGCGCGAGCGCCGGGGGGCTGCATTAAGTGCTCCTGATGAAGCTGTGTTTGATGGCGGCTATATGTTAGGCGAAAGCGCTAAATCGCTCGGCCTGATTGATGATTATGGCGATATTGACAGTGTGGTTACGCAGCTTGGCGGCGCCAAAGCCAAACCGGTTTGGCTAAAACCAAAAAACCCGCGCGGCCTGCTGCGCCTGATCACCCGTGCTTCGGTAGATGCCGCCCTGGACACCATTGAAGCCAGGCTGAACAGCCCCGGCCTGAAATAAAAAAAACGCCCGGCGCAGGCCGGGCGGTTTTCTAAAAAATTACCATGGCCGCTGTGACGCAGCAGGTAGTTTATTCTTTTCTTTTGCCGATGCTGGCGAATTTCTTGTTGAACTTGGCAACCTGACCGCCGGTGTCCATCACGCGCTGCACGCCGGTCCACGCCGGATGCGACTTCGGATCGATATCCAGGCGCAGCGTATCACCGGCCTTGCCCATGCACGACATGGTTTTAAACTCGGTACCATCGGTCATGATGATGTTGATCTCGTGGTATTCCGGATGAATATTAGGTTTCACCGTGTTAGCTCCAAAATAATACAGCCGCCGATCCCGACCGGCAGCAAAGTGGCGCGTTTAGCCGCTAGGGGCCGTTAAAGCAAGGCGTCAGGCGATAAAATGTCGTTTGGCAAAGTCGGCGGCTTGGTCCATGGCTTGGCGTGCCTCGGGCAGCATGAATTGGAACAACTGCCAGACATGCGGCATGTTGTCAGCCACTGTCAGCATCACCTCCACCCCGGCGGAGCGGGCTTTGGCTGCCAGTCGGGTGGCATCATCGCGCAGCACCTCAGCCTCACCCACCGTGATGAACAATGGCGCAAACCCTGCGAAATCCCCGTACAGCGGCGAGGCAAGCGGGTTTTTGGCATCCGCGCCATTCAGATAAAACGCCGCACCATCAGCCATGGTGTTGCCAGCCAGCATTGAATCGCGCTGTTGGTTGGTTTTTATGCTCTCACCGGTAATCGCCAGATCTGTCCAGGGTGAGAATACCAAGCAGCTTGAGGGCATTGGCAAGCCTGCCTGCCTTGCCGCCATCAGCACCGCCAGCGCCAGCCCGCCGCCGGCGGAATCGCCACCCACCGCCAATGACCCTGGTGAGATGCCTGAGTCCAGCAAGCCTTTATAAGCCGCCAGACCATCATCCACCGCTGCCGGGAACGCATGTTCCGGGGCCAACCGATAGTCAGGGGTGAAAACCTTGAGACCACGATTGGCATAACTGCCGGTAATCGCCCGATGGGTTTGCGGAGAGCAGGCCATGTAGCCGCCGCCATGCAGGTAAAGCAGCGTGCCTGCCGCAATACCCCCCGCCTGCGCCCACTCACCTGCAACGCCGCCGATGCTACCTGGGCTAAAGCTGGCGCCGCGCGGTGCAGGCAAAGCCGCGCCGAAGGCCTTGCGGACCGCTTGCGCGTCACGCGCCTTGGCCAGCTTGCGCTTCACTTGCAGCCGCACGGTGAAATTCAGGACATAGGATTGCCAGCTTGGCATGGGTTCAGGCTCCTTGAATTGGTTAATCATATCTCGTCCCGCTTGGCGAAATCCGCAAGGCGCGTAAGGGTGAGGTTTTAAACAGTGAGGGCGCGATGGTCCGGTCAATTATGATGCTGCTGCTCTGCCAACTGGCCGGCACCGTGGTCCAGGAAGGCACCGGCCTGCCAATTCCGGGCCCGGTAATGGGGCTGGTGCTGCTGCTGGGGCTGTTGGTGTGGCGCGGTGGGCCAAGCCAATCACTGCATGACACTGCCGGCGGTTTTTTAAAACATCTCGGGCTATTGTTCGTACCCGCCGGGGTCGGGGTGGTGACCGAGTTACAGGTGTTGCAGGCCAACGCCTTGGCCATTGCCATCGCCATCCCGGTATCCACCATTTTGGGGCTGGTGGTTACCGGGGTGCTCATGCAACGGCTGTTGCGGGGCAAGGCCGATGCATAGCCTGCTGCCGCTGCCGTTTTTCCATGTCTGGTCATATCTGCAAACCCAACCGCTCATGGGCCTTACCGCCACTGTTTGCGCCTGGGAACTGGCGTGCTTGATTGACATCAAAGCCGGGCATAAGCCCATTACCAACCCCACCGTGCTCTCCATTACCATGCTGGCCTGCGCGTTGCTCATCACGCATACGCCCTACAGCGCCTATTTCAATGGGGCGCAGTATGTGCATTTTCTGCTCGGCCCGGCGACCGTAGCGCTTGCCATCCCGATGTATGCCAACTGGGGCTCCATCAAGCGGCATTTTGTCGCCATTTTCATCTCGCTCACCACCGGCTCGATCATCGCCGCTACCTCAGCCATGTTGATCGCCCGCGCGCTCGGCGCCCCGCATGACGTGCTGGTATCGCTCGGGCCAAAGTCAGTCACCACGCCGATTGCGATGGCGGTGGCGCAAAATCTCGGTGGCCAACCACCGCTGACCGCGGTGTTTGTCATGATCACCGGCATTTTCGGCACCGTGGTATGTACCGGCGTGTTGCGGCTGGCGCGGGTGCGCGACTGGCGGGCGCAGGGTCTGGCGGCAGGCACCGCAGCGCATGGGCTGGCCACCGCCCGGATGATCCTGCTGAACGAAACCGCCGGGGCTTATGGCGGTGTAGCCATCGGGCTGAACGGTATTATCACCTCCATCGCGCTGCCGCTGCTGGTGCAGGTTTTCGGATTTTAATTGCCTAGCTTTGCCGTATATGGCAGGAATATCTGGTAAACGTGAATTAATCACGGCAATATTAAAAGGAAACCCCATGAAACGCCTGTTGCTCTTGAGCGCTTTGGCCATCCCGCAGACCGCCCTCGCCGCCCCTATGACCCTGCCACTGACTGCCGGGAACATGCTGGCGCAGACCCACTCGCACGCCATTATCATCAATATCACGGGCACCTACCGCCAGCTCGCCGGCACCCTGAATTATGACCTGGCTGCCAACACCTGCGACATCAATGTCACCTTCCAGGTAAAAAGCCTGTCCTCGCCAAACGCGCTGATCCGTTCGCAAACCATGAGCAAGGACTTCCTGGACCCGGATGACTACCCAACCACCAGCTTCACCGGCACCTGCCAGGACAACGGCACCAATCTGGTCGGCACCCTGACCTTGCATGGCCAGACCCACCCGTTCACCATGGCGATCAGCTATATCAAAACCGGCGATGTGGTGACCGCACTCCACACCGAGGGCACACTGAACCGCTATGACTGGGGTTTGAACGGCCTGACCATGACAGTGGGGAAAAACATCCGCGTCACTGATGATATTTCACTCAACGGCCAACCACCCGCCCCACCACCTTCATAAAACGCACGCGGGCCTGCGCGGCTCACGCGGCCTTTGGGTTGATCGGGTGGTAGGACCGGCCATGATAGATCAGCCCGGAGGGTGCGGTGCCGAGGTTGATGGACTGCACGCTGCAAAAAAACACGCTATGGGTGCCAACTTCTGTAATTTGGTCAACCACACAATCAAAACTGGCGGCGGCATTGGCAAGTGCAGGGGCGCCAGTGGTCAGGCGCTGCCAGTTGGCCATTGCAAAGCGCTCAGCCATCGGCAAATCGCCGACGCCGGCAAACACCGGCGAGAGTTCCTCATGCTCGGGTGCGAGCACATTGACGCATAAAAACCCAGCTGCCTTGAAAATGGGGTTCAGCTTGGCATTGCGGTTCATGCACATCAGCAAGGTCGGCGGCGTATCAGTAACGCTGCATACCGCCGAGGCAGTGAACCCGACATCGCCCTCCGGCCCGCAGGAGGTGATAATATTCACAGCAGCCCCTAAGCGTGACATCGCCTCGCGGTAGGTTTGCTGGGTGGCGGCGATAATTTCGGTCATAATGTAATTTACTTTGATGGCGGGGCTTTCGGCAAGGCGCGCCCGTGGCTGATGGCTCCATCGCCAAAGCGCGCCCGCAATTTATCAATCGCGGCCTGGCGGGCCGCCCGGCGCGGGGTGGTGCTGTCAGCCAAGTCACCTTGGTCAGCCAAAGCCGCGTCACATAATGTACTGGCGGCAATGCCCAGCAAGCGAAAGGCGGTGCCATCCATCTCCCCACGCAACAACACAACAGCGGCCTCAAACAAGGTTTCCGGCAACTGGGTGGGGTTGGGCAGGCGTTGGCTGCGGGTGCGGGTGGTGAAGGCGGCGGTTTTCAGCTTCAGGGTAATCACGGCCGCAGCGTAATGTCCCTCCCGCAAGCGCCGCCCGAGCTTTTCGGTCAGCCGCCAAAGAGAGGCTTCCAGCGCCGCCGAGGACTTAAGGTCAGTGGCGAAGGTGGTCTCCGCGCTGATCGATTTGGTATCACGCGCCACCCGCACGGCGCGGACATCCACACCGCGCGCCCGCGCCGCCAGCGCGCTGCCGTCATCACCCAAAATCCGGCGGGCGGTACGTTCATCAAGCGCTGCCAACTGGCCGATGCGCGTGATGCCCAAACCACCCAGACGCGTCACCATCGCCGGGCCAATGCCAGGCAGCGTACCAACCGGCTCAGGCGCTAAAATCGCAGCGGCATCCTGGCCGAACACAAAATAGCCGCGCGGTTTGTCACGCTCTGCCGCCAGTTTGGCCAGCAGCCGGTTATGCGAAAGGCCAATTGAGATTGTCACGCCTATATCGCGCTCAACGCTGCGCGATAATTTATTCAGCGTGATCGCCGGCGGCGTGCCGTGCAGCGCCTCGGTGCCGGACAAATCCAGCACCGCTTCATCAATCGAGAGCGGCTGCACCAAGGGCGTTAAATGCGCCATCAACACCCGAATTTCACGTGATACCATCACGTATTTTGCCATATCAGGCCGGATCACCACCGCTTTGGGGCAAAGAGCCAGCGCCTTGAACATCGGCATGGCGCTGCGCACGCCATACAGCCGGGCGACATAGCAGCAGGTGGTTACCACCCCGCGCGTGCCGCCTCCCACAATCAGCGGCACATCGGCCAGTTCGGGCCGGTCACGCTTTTCAACACTGGCGTAAAAAGCATCGCAATCAACATGGCCGATACTTAAGTCGAATAGCTCCGGGTGCCGCACCAGCCGGACACTGCCGCAGGCTGAGCAGCTAAGCGCATGTTCAGGCGTTACCCCATCACAATCGCGGCAAAAACCTGGCATTAGTCACGCATCAATCAAGCGCAGGCCACAGCCACGCCGCACCCCGCACCCCCGAGGAATCGCCATGCTTATTGGGCACAATTTTGGCGGTAAACACGTCTGAGAACACATAGGGCGCCATCAGGCCGGGCAACTGCTCATATAAATGCGCCAGGTCGGAAAGCCCGCCCCCGAACACAATCACATCCGGGTCCAGCAAGGTTGCAAGGGCGCCGAGGCCGCGGGCCAAACGCTCAACGTGAATTGCCAGCGCCTGGGCGGCGGCGGCATCGCCAGCGGCGGCTCGGGCTGTGAGCAAGGTGGCATCGCGGGCGGCGGGCCCGTCAGCCTGTTGCGCCAAAGCGGTGCCAGAAACATAGGTCTCCAGGCAGCCCGCCCGCCCGCACCAGCATGAGCGCAACGGCAATTCATCAGGGCGTGGCCAGGGCAAAGGCGTGTGGCCCCACTCCCCGGCGATGCGATGGCGGCCTTCCAGAATTTTACCATCCACCACAATGCCCGCGCCGCAGCCGGTGCCCAAAATCACCCCGAACACCACAGAGGCTCCCGCCGCCGCGCCGTCAGAGGCTTCAGATAAGGCAAAGCAATTGGCGTCATTGGCCACCCGGATTTCGCGGTTGAGCAACAAGCCTAAGTCTTTATCAAATGCATGGCCATTCAGCGCATTGGAGTTGGCGTTTTTTACCAGCCCGGTGGCCGGGCTGATGGTGCCGGGAATCCCCACCCCTACCGTCGCGATGGCGCCAATTTCAGCCTCGGCGCCGCGCACCATCTCCGCCATCATCGTGAGTGCTGTGTGATAATCCGCGGGTGTGGCGGCGCGGCGGCGGACCAAATTGCGGCCATCCGGGCCGAGGACCAGGATTTCGGTTTTGGTGCCACCAAGGTCAATGCCGATGCGATATGTCATGGCATGATTGTCGTCGCATTGGCAGGCTTGCTCAAGTCCGGTTCCGCAGTCATTCTGCAATAAATGGGGGAAAATGTGATCGACGCGCAATTCATGAAAAGCCCGATGCCAGTGCTCCGGGCGGCGCGCGCTTTGCGCGGCATGGCGGCTGGCGAGAAATTACGGGTGCTGGCCACCGACCCTGAAACACTCAGTGATTTTCGGGATTTTTGTAAAACCAGCGGGCATGCGCTGGTGGCAACCAGCGAGGTGCGGGGCGTGTTCAGCTTCACCATCCGCTGCAAGGCGGAGACAAGTTCATGAGTGTGGCCTTATTCACCCACCCGATCGCGCTGGAGCACGACACCGGCGAGCATCATCCTGAATGCGCTGACCGGGTGCGGTATTTGCTGCGCGCGCTGGAAGCGCCGGTGTTCACCAATTTGCTGCGCGAGATTGCGCCCATCGCCCCGGTTGAGGCGCTGGAGGCAGCCCATAGCAAGCGCCATGTTGCGGCTATGATGGCGCTGGAAGTGAAGCCCGGCGCGCTTTATCCGCTGGATGCTGATACCTTTGCCAGCACCGCCACGCTGGAAGCCGCCAGGCGGGCCGCCGGCGGGGCCATGGCGGCGGTGGACGCCGTGATGGAAGGCTGGGCCAAAGCCGCCTTTGTGGCCATGCGCCCGCCCGGCCACCATGCCGAGGCTGACCGTGCCATGGGGTTTTGCCTGTTCAACAATGCCGCGGTGGCAGCCTTGCACGCCCGCGCCCGCTGGAGGCTGCGGCGGGTGGCGGTGGTGGATTTTGACGTGCATCACGGCAATGGCACGCAGGATATTTTCGCCAATGACCCGGATTTATTCTACGGCTCAACTCACCAGCACCCCTGCTACCCCGGCACCGGCATGGCGCATGAGACCGGTGTGGCGGCCAATATCATCAACCAGCCGCTGGCACCTGGCTCTGGTGCTGATGAATTCCGGGTTGCCTGGGGCTCTGGCATTATTCCGGCACTACGGGCTTTCAAGCCAGAATTATTGATTATCTCCGCCGGGTTTGACGCCCACGCGCACGACCCGTTGGCGCAACTACGGCTGCGCGAGGCGGATTTTACCTGGGTGACCGAGATGCTGCTGGCGGTGGCCGATGAATTCTGCCCCGGCCGGGTGGTCTCACTGCTAGAGGGCGGTTATGATTTGGATGCTCTGGCCGCCTCCGCCGCCGTGCATGTGAAGGCGCTGATGCGCTTATAGGCCAAGGTTGTGAATTTGCGTTTGTCCGAGTAGTCAAAAGCCATGGCAAACAAACCTGACCCTGATATTTCGGCGATGCCGTTCGAGGAAGCGCTGGCTGCCCTTGAGGCGATTGTGCGTAACCTGGAATCCGGCCAACAAAAACTCGAAGACGCCATTTCCGCCTATGAGCGGGGGGCGGCGTTGAAAAAACATTGCGAGGCCAAGCTGGCCGAGGCGGAAGCCCGGGTGCAGGCCATTGTGGCACGTGCCGATGGCACGCTTGGCCTGAAGAACGAGGAATAGACATGGCGTTGGATCTGGTACGCAAACCCGACTTGCTGGCTGAAGCCATGACCGAAGCCGCCCGTCTGGTGGAAGCGCAGTTGGATGCCCTGCTGCCGGTGCCCGAAGCCGCCGAGGCGCGGCTGATCGAGGCCATGCGCTATGCCTGCCTGAATGGCGGCAAGCGCCTGCGGGCGTTTTTAGTGATGGAGACCGCCAAATTATTCACCGTGAACATCACCTGCGCGGCCCGGGTGGCGGCGGCGGTGGAAATGCTGCACGCTTATTCGCTGGTGCATGATGATTTGCCAGCGATGGATGATGATGATTTGCGCCGCGGCCAGCCGAGCTGCCATAAAAAATTCGATGAAGCCACCGCGATTCTGGCCGGTGATGCTTTGCAAACCCGCGCTTTTGAAGTGCTGGCCGAGGAAGACACCCACGCCGACCCGGAAGCGCGTTGCGAGTTGATTTCCGCCTTCGCGTTGGCCTCTGGCGCGCGCGGCATGGTGGGCGGCCAGATGATCGACATGCTGGCCGAGGGCAAGCAGCTTTCAGGCCCGGAGATTACCAGGTTGCAGGCGCTAAAAACCGGCCGGCTGATTCAGTTTTCAGCGGAAGCTGGCGCCATTTTGGGCCGTGCCCCGCAGGCACAACGGCATTTTATCGCAGCTTACGGCCGCGAGCTTGGCGGGGCCTTTCAAATTTACGATGACGTGCTGGATGAAGCCGGGGTGGCTGCGGATATCGGCAAGACGGTCGGCAAGGATGCCGCCCAGGGCAAAGCCACGATGGTTTCAATTTTAGGGCTGGAGCGCGCCCGCGCCCAGGCCGAGCATCTGGCGGACCAAGCCGCACAGCATCTGGAGAGCTTCGGCGAGAAAGCCGAACTTTTGAAGCTGCTGGCGCGCTTTACCGTTACCCGCAAAAGCTGACAGCCACCACCTCGCCACTTCCGCGCCCCAACGTCATCCCCGCGCAGGCGGGGATGTCCCCGTCGATATATGAAGGTTCCCGCCTGCGCGGGAATGACATTAAGTGCAGCGCAACCGACAGAAGCGGATAACGAACATGGAATCATTCATTGCCCAAACAACGCGCTGATTTGTTGCTGGTAGCGCGTGGCCTAGTGGAGAGCCGGGCCAAGGCGCAGGCGCTGATCATGGCGGGGCTGGTGTTTGCTGACACCGCGCGGGTGAACAAAGCCGGTGACATGATCGCTGATGACAAGGAAATCATCATCAAAGGCCAGGACCACCCCTGGGTCTCGCGCGGCGGCGTGAAGCTGGCGCACGGCCTCAAACATTTTGGCTTTGACGCGCTCGGGCGCATCGGGCTGGATGTGGGCGCTTCCACCGGTGGCTTTACTGATGTGCTGCTGAGCAATGGCGCTAAGCATGTCTATGCCGTCGATGTCGGGCATGGCCAACTGGCTTGGAAACTGCGCTCTGACGCGCGCGTTATCGTGCTGGAAAAAACCAACGCCCGGCTTTTAACCACTACCCTGATCCCGGAGCCAATCAACGCGTTGGTTTGCGACGCCAGCTTTATCGGCCTGCAAATTGTGCTGCCCGCCGCCCTGGCGTTATGCGCCCCCGGCGCGTTTGCGGTGGCGCTGATCAAACCGCAATTTGAGGCCGGGCCAGAGCATGTCGGCAAAGGCGGGGTGGTGCGCGATGGCGCCATCCACGCAGCGGTATGCGAGAAAATTAAAAACTGGTGGGCCGGCCTGGAAGGCTGGCAAGTGTGCGGCATTGAGCGCAGCCCGATCACCGGCCCGGAAGGCAATGTGGAGTTTTTAATCGGCGCGGTGAAGATTTAGAGCAATATCCGGTTAGGTGGAACCGGAAGGTTCAACCTAACCGGATAAAATTGCTCGCCAAAATATAGCTAAAGCGCTTACGTTACTTTGCCTGGCGGCTGAACATTGCCTGCGCCAAAATCGGGATATCCGAATCCTTGAGCGGCGCGCCGAAGGCTTTTTTCATCTTGGTGACTTCAACGGTCCAGGCCGCAAGTGACAAAGTGGGTTGCCGCTCGGCAAATCCCGCGGTGTGGCATGTCACGCAATTGGTGTTGAGAATTTGCGCGTTGGCCCCGGTGTAAAACCCGCCCGGACCCGGCACGCTCACCGAGACTGACTGCCAATTAACCTTGGAACCGCCGGTTGCCGCCCAGGCACCGGCAACGCCGGTGAGCATGGCGAGGGAAGCAACGGCGAGGCTGAGGTGTTTCATGTTTGTTATTCCCTTTCAGCTAGCTTGAATGTCGATATGTTCGATGGCGTTGTACATAAACCCGCCAGGGTTCCAGCTGGCTTCCATGGGCTGTTCCAGCCCCCCCGCGTTGGTGGCTTTTACCATCACCCTATAGCTGCCGGGCTTGGTGGGCGTGAAGCTTGAAACCCATTCACGGGCGCCATACTCACCCCAGTTTTTACCGAGCCGCGCCGGGTGCCAACTAATCCCGCCATCGGTTGAAATCTGCACGGTGGTAAGGGCGGAATTGCCGCCGAACGCAAAGCCTTTGAGCGCAACCGGCTTACCAACCGCCACCGGCGCTTTGCCAACCGCGTTGATAAAGCTGCGCGGCACCATGGCGCTAATGGGCACCATTTTAACGCCCACCTCGCCGGGGATCATGGCCCCGGCACGGTTATCAGGCACCTGATACGCCGGGGTCATCCAGAAGCCGGTGCCGGGATGGTTTATCACCTCAATTTCAGTGACCATTTTCACCCAATAAGTGGCATACCAGCCGGGCACCACCAGGCGCAGCGGAAAACCGTTCAACAGCGGCATCTGCTCGCCGTTCATCTCGTAGGCAACGGTGGTGGCGCCATCATTGGCTTTATCCAGTGGCAGCACTTTTTCAAAATGGGTGTTGGCCGGATACGGCGCCACCGGTGTCTCCAGGCTACGGAACGCCACATGGCTGGCACCCGGCTGCACCCCGGCACGCGCCAGCAATTTAGCCAAGCTGACGCCGGTGAACATGGCGTTGAACATCGCCCCATGTGCCCACTGCGCGCCCGGCACCCGCGGCGAAATAAAGCCCCGGCTATTGCCTGAACATTGGTTGACCGCTGCGATTTGCGTGGGGGGGAAGCTGCTCACCAACTCATCGAGAGTTAGCTCATACGGTTTTTCAACCGCGCCGAAAATTTTCAATTTGAACTTGCTGACATCAACCGATGTCGGGAAGTCATTCATGTGCCAGCGCACATAAGCCTGGGCATTCGGCGTGAACAGATTTTGCTCGAACACGTGCCATGGGGTTTCCAGCAATGGCGGCCTGGTGCGCTGCAATATCATTTCGCCCTTTTGCGGGAACGTGCCCGCGGCCACCGTTGGCCGTACGCCATTGGCAAACGGCAGCGTCACCGTGCCGTTTGAGGCCGTATCAGCCGCTGCGGTCAACGGACGCGCCACCACCCCCAGCGCCCCCAGCGCCATGCCGGTTTTTAAAAGCGCACGCCTTGAACTATGCATTTTTGTTGGCTCCCATGCTCGGTTATTGTTCGTTTGATGATGGTCCATGTTTCCCCCAGTGTGCTTTTATCGGACGTTTATATAATTTATATAAGTATCCGATAATTGAATGTGTTTCAATCTCTCACCACCCGGTTTCGCAAAACCACGCCAATATTTTTTCGATATAGTTTTATAAATATATCGCCTTAGCCTGGAAGTTTTGAAAATAGCCCAAAATTAGCGCGCGTTACGCTCGATATGTTTATAAAAATACAACGCTGGTGCAGCAACTAGCGCATGTCTGCGCTAGCGGCGCATAGCTAGTGTGATAATGACATCATCAGCCTCGCAGCTACGACATCGCGGCGCTGGCATATTCCTCATTGGCGGGCGTGGGCAGCATCGTCTCAAAATGTTCCGATGCGGTTTCAATCACCACCGGCGCCAGACGGCGGCACTGGCCTTCCAGCCTGGCACCTGCTTCAATCGCCAGCACCTCATGATACACATCGCCGGTCACCCGCGATGAAGCCGCCAGCGTCACCTGTTTGCTGCGCACCGCACCGGTCAGGTTGCCACAAATACGCACCTCGGCGGCGGTAATATCACCCGTCACGCTGCCGCCCTCGGTAATCACCAGCTTGGCGACATTGATATTCCCCACCACGCTGCCTTCCACATGCACCTCGCCAGCGCTCTGCAGATCGCCGGTTACAGTGGTATCGGCACTGATGATCGAGGGCACCACGCTCATCCGGCCGGATGATTTGCTACGGTCAAACGGTGCCGTGGTGGTCAACGACGTCGCGGAGGAAGTGCCGGTTTTTTTACTGTTGAACATTCAATGATACACCTTAATGAATTGCAACGGGTTGAGCGGCACGCCATTATAGCGCGTCTCGTAAAGCAGATGCGGGCCGGTGCTCCAGCCCGTGTTACCCAGCAGGCCAATTTCCTGATGCAGCCCGACCGCGGTCCCCACCGTCACCAGAATTTTATTGAGATGCGAATAGCGCGTGGTCAGCCCGTAGCCATGATCAATCTCGATCAGCTCCCCATAACCGTCCTCGACACCTGCAAAAATCACCACGCCGGGTGCGGTGGCATAGACCGGCGTGTTCATCGGGTCACGCAGATCGATCCCAACGTGAAATTCGCGCGCCCCGGTAAATGGGCTAGCGCGGTAGCCATAAGGGCTGGAAATATCAACATGCGAGACCGGTGCGGTGATCGGTAAATGTTGCAATACCGTATTTAGGGCTTGCAGCCGGCCAACATCATCAAGCAATTGCGCCCGGCTCGGGTCATGATCAATCGGTGCTGCCGGCTGTACCGGCGCACTGGCGGTTTGATTGTCAGGTGCATCCGCTGGGACGGCTGCCATCAGATGCGCAGGGTCAAGTCCGGTTGATTTGATGATGCTCTGCACCGAGCCAATCGAGGATTCCACCTGCCGGGTTAAATCTTCCATCTGCGCATGATCCGCCGCCACCTCGGCATTGGCGGCGGCCACGGCATTATTGCGCTGCGCCTGCGCCTGCGTGGCCTCAGCCTGCAACTTGGCAATCATCGCCTGGCTGTGCGTCTGCACCATCGCAAGCTCGGCCTTGGCCTGCTGCACCGCATGGCCGAGCGCTAACTCCGCATGCGCTGCCCGCATCAGCCCATCGCCTGAGAGTGCGGCTGTCAACGTGGCGGCGGCTGACCAGATGACAAACCCGCTGGCGATGATCGCCACCGCCAACTGCTCGCGTTTAGTAACGGTTAGGGCGCGTACTTTATTGCGGCCACGCACCAGAAATATCCGGTCGTGAAACCAGTGGTCAATGAGCCGTGCGAAACGGGTGAGTAGCGCTGCCACAACAGACTTCATACTACCGTGACCGGTATTGACGCGAAAACGTACAAATTGAAGCCCCTGTCGTTAACCTGATTATTTTCTAACGGTGAAACGCAAGGAGGAGTCTAAAATCATATTTTGGTCTTTGAATCCAGCGCCAATTGCGATTTTAGCCATAATGTAATGAATGGGGCGCTAGCCGCCCAGTATGCCCAAATTTATCATGGATATATGGTCCGGCACCGCGAACAGGCTGGGGATAAGTTGGCTCACCGCGCAAATATTTGAGGTGGCCCCCGGAAACTGGACAGGTAGCTTAGATAGAATCCTGCCCCTAAACTGGCGTTGAGCCAAGGGGTTTCAGTGACGAATACCAGGAAGAAGCACAGCGCGGAATTCAAGGTGAAGGTGG
>JAQNCT010000107.1 GCA_029077825.1 Acidocella sp.
AACCATTCTGGATCAGTTCGGAATGCTACGCGTCCGTCAGCGTAAATCCGCGCGGTGGCGCGGCGCGATGACAAACAGAACATATGCACACTCATCGGCATACCGCCGGTATGGCAGTAGCCAACTTCAATATGGCAATCGATGACCATTGAGGTTCCGATAAATCCCATCGCTCCCATCCCGATGCGATTGCCGAGGTCTTTCAATTCATCTTCCAACGCAGCCACCTTAGGGTCAGGATGGCGCGAGCCTACAACTCGCAAGCACGAGGCCTGCTTGCCCAGCACCATGCAGGCATCCTTAGAGCCACCTAGACCAATACCCACAATCGCCGGCTGACATGCCAGTCCCCGTTTACCAAACCCGATCAGCGTATCGAGAAAAAATCGCCTGATCCCCTCGATGCCATCACCCGGAAACAGCATTCGGTAATCTGAGCCAAACAAGCCGCCTTTGTGCACGGTGGTCAGATCAATCCAGTCACCTTCAGGATCAAAGGCATAATCAATCTCGGGTGCAAAAATGCCACAGTTATTATTATGGTCAGTCCGCCAAAGCGGATGCACGCGATTTGGCCGCAACGGCACAGAATGAGTGGCATGCGCGGTGGCCCGCCGTAACGCTGCCTCAAGCGCGACCGGGCCGCCTTCAACGCGCGCCTCATTGCCGTACTTCACATACCAACGCGGCACGCCTGTATCACCACACATCGCCCGGCGGTCCGCCTTGGCTGCTTCATAATTTTCCAGCATCGCCTGAATCACGAACGAGGAGAGATCCCCCGTTTCGGTATCCGCACAGCGACGTAATCCGGCCAGATAGTCATCCGGAATTTCAATTGCGGCCTTCGCCATCAAGGTCTCAGCAGTCTTTTGCAAAGTTTCTATGGAAATCATGTGCGCCAACCTATCATTCCGCCGCAATGTCTGCGCTCAACAGAGACTGCCCGGGCTTAATATGAGTAAATCGAACCGGCTCTTCGCTAATCTCAACACCAGCACCTGCTTGCCGCGCCACTGTGAAACACGATGTCTCAAAATCGCCCGGCTCAGGGAAGTCAGACCGATAATGTGCGCCGCGCGAGTTTTCCCGGCGCAACGCCGCCAGCGCAATTACCCGGCTCGTCTCGCATAATGAGCGCAAATTCAACCAATCCTGCCAGGTGAGGTTGAAAGCGCGGTCAGTATCGGCAACGCCAGTTGCCAGAAGTTCGCTTTCTATCTCATCAAGCTTTTCAACACCTCTCGCGAGCCCTTCCGCATCCCGGACCACGCCGACATCATCCCACATCAAATCAAGCAGTTTTTCTCTTAACTTGTTGATATCACCGGCAGGACGCTGGAATGGCTCCAAAGCGCGCGCCATTTCCGCCGCCAGCATCACTTCATCAGGCGCGGAAAAATCCGGGTTTTGTACAACCCATTGCGCCATCACGTCCCCCGCAATTCCGCCATACACTGTGGAATTTGCAACACCATTGCCACCCAGACGATTTGCACCATGCACGCCGCCGGCATCCTCACCGGCCACAAACAACCCTGGCAATTCCGTTGCGGTATCAACCTTGCAGACAATCCCACCCATGAAATAATGTGCGGTTGGCACCACTTCCACAATGCCGCCCGCCAGGTCAAAACCACAATCGCGGCAACGATCCACCATGCCTTTAAATTTTTTTGCCACCATCGCGGGGCCTAAATGGCTCATTTGAATATACACACCGCCGTTAGGGGTGGTACGTCCGGCTTTCATCTCCGCATAAATCGCACGACTAACGATATCTCGCGTTACCCGCTCAAGTTTCGCGTCATATGTTGCCATAAAACGTTCCATGTTGCCGTTAAGCAGATATCCACCGGCGCCACGCAAACCTTCCTCCAGCACCGTGCCGGTCATTCTGGTATCCGGCCCGGCGAGCAACCCGGTGGGATGGAACTGCACCATTTCCATATCTCGCAACGGCAAGCCCGCCCGCAACGCCATCGCCAAGCCATCCATGCTCTTATCACCAGATGGCGTATGGTAACGATACATGGTGGGGCCACCGCCGGTTGCCATTAAGACTGCTTTGGCTTGAATGAATTTGAAATCGCCCGTCCGGATGTCCAGCATCAACACGCCAGCCAGGGCTGTACCATCTGCTGATTTTATCAAACCAAGTGCCCGGTGTTCCTCAAGCTTTTCTACACCTGGCCGCGCCCATACCTG
>JAQNCT010000057.1 GCA_029077825.1 Acidocella sp.
TAGATGCCTTTTTCAGAAATCGCACGGTTCAACACAGTGGTGGCATCCAAATGCGCAAAAGATGTCGCCGGTGCCGGGTCAGTTAAATCGTCAGCTGGCACGTAAATGGCCTGCACAGAGGTAATAGAGCCCTTTTTGGTAGAGGTAATGCGCTCCTGCAGGGCGCCCATGTCAGTGGCGAGTGTCGGCTGGTAACCCACGGCTGAGGGGATACGGCCAAGCAAGGCTGACATTTCAGCGCCAGCCTGGGTAAAACGGAAGATGTTATCAACAAAGAACAACACATCCTGGCCTTCTACATCGCGGAAATATTCCGCCATGGTCACGCCTGAGAGCGCTACGCGCGCGCGCGCACCTGGTGGTTCGTTCATCTGGCCATATACCAGCGCTACTTTGGAGCCTTCGGTATTGTTTTCGCCCAGCTTGATAACGCCGGCGTCGATCATTTCATGGTAAAGGTCGTTACCTTCACGGGTCCGCTCACCCACGCCCGCGAACACCGACACGCCACCATGGCCCTTAGCGATGTTATTGATAAGCTCTTGGATCAGCACGGTTTTACCAACGCCCGCCCCACCAAACAAACCCGTTTTACCACCCTTCAAATAAGGGGCTAACAAATCCACAACTTTAATACCGGTGACAAGAATTTCAGCCGAAGCTGATTGTTCCTCGAAGGCCGGCGCGTCACGGTGAATTGGCATCCGGGCAACCGCCGGGATTGCGCCGCGCTCATCGATCGGCTCACCAATGACATTGAGAATGCGGCCCAATGTGCCTGGGCCAACCGGCACAGTAATGGGGGCGCCAGTGTCAGTTACTTGTGTGCCGCGCACCATGCCATCAGTAGTGTCCATGGCGATGCAGCGCACAGTGCGCTCGCCAATTTCCTGCGCCACTTCTAGCACCAATGTACGCTCACCCACCTTGGTGGTGAGCGCGCTTTGAATGAAAGGCAAATCGCCCTCAAACTGCACATCGACAACAGCGCCGAGAATCTGCGTTACGCGACCAGTATTATTGTTTGCCATGTTCTATCTACCTTATACGGCTTCAGCGCCGGAGATGATCTCGATAAGTTCGGATGTAATATTTGCCTGCCGGGCGCGGTTATAGTTCAGCGACAGTTTTTTAATCATTTCACCTGCATTGCGAGTGGCGTTATCCATTGCTGTCATCTGGCTGGCATAAAAACCTGCACTGTTTTCCAGCAGGGCAGAGTAAATTTGCACCGCCAGGTTACGCGGCAGCAGACGGTCCAACAGCGTGCCGTCATCAGGCTCCACTTCGTAATCCGCTGCCGGAGCGTTATCATTGGCGGTTGGTGTGGCTGCGGGAATTAGCGGCGATTCAGTTACGTTTTGCGTCATAACCGAGACAAAGCGATTGAACACCAATGTGCAAACGTCAAACTGCCCCTCACGGAACATTTTCACGATGTTATCGGCAATGAATTCAGCATCGGCGAATTCGATGGTCTTTTTACCAACAAAGTTTTTATGGCCGATAATCAGATCATTCATCTCGCGGCGGAAATAATCATTACCTTTGCGACCAACAGCAAGAATTTTCACCATCTTGCCCTGGGCCTGCAACTCACGCACTTTAGTACGCACTGCGCGGCCAATGTTGGAGTTAAAAGCGCCCGCTAAACCACGGTCAGCCGTTATGGCCACCAGCAAATGAATTTTATCCTTGCCAGTGCCGACCAATAAAGCTGGTGCGTTTGGGTTGCTAGCCGCACCGGCAGCCATGGCGCTCATCATCTGGCCCATGCGCCTGGCATAAGGGCGTGCGGCTTCTGCCTGAGATTGCGAGCGGCGCAATTTTGCCGCCGCCACCATCTTCATAGCACTCGTGATCTTTTGCGTGGATTTCACGCTGTTGATCCGTATGCGGAGGGACTTCAGGCTGGGCATAGCTCAGCCAAAGCTCTTGGCGAAAGCTTTGATAAACGCCATCAGGCTCTTTTCGGTCTCTGGCTTGATCTGCTGGTCGTTACGGATCGCCGCGATAATCGCAGGCTCACGCGCTTTGATCTCAGAGATCAACTGCGTTTCAAATTTACCGATCTTGGAAATTTCAACATTATCCAAATAACCGCGGGTACCAGCAAACACTGAAATTACCTGCTCTTCAACCGGCAGCGGAATATATTGCGGCTGCTTTAATAGCTCGGTCAAACGCGCACCACGGGCAAGTAGCTTCTGGGTTGCTGGGTCAAGGTCTGATGAGAACTGCGCGAACGCTGCCATTTCGCGGTACTGCGCCAAATCCAGCTTGATTTTGCCCGCCACCTGCTTCATCGCCTTGATTTGTGCGGCAGAGCCAACGCGCGACACTGAAAGACCCACGTTCACCGCCGGACGGATGCCTTTGAAGAACAATTCAGTTTCCAGGAAGATCTGACCATCGGTGATCGAGATCACGTTGGTGGGGATATAGGCTGAAACGTCACCGGCTTGTGTCTCAATAATTGGCAAAGCGGTTAAACTGCCCGCACCAAATTCATCAGACATTTTGGCAGCGCGTTCAAGCAAACGCGAATGCAAATAGAACACATCACCCGGGTACGCTTCACGGCCAGGTGGGCGGCGCAACAGCAATGACATCTGGCGGTAAGCTACCGCTTGCTTGGAGAGATCATCATAGAAAATAACCGCGTGCATGGCGTTATCGCGGAAATATTCGCCCATGGTGCAACCGGTGTATGGTGCCAGGAACTGCATCGGCGCTGGATCAGAGGCGGTGGCGGCAACCACAATACAATATTCCATCACACCCTGCTCTTCGAGGGTTCGCACAAGCTGTGCCACTGTGGAGCGCTTCTGCCCGATGGCAACATAGATGCAATAAAGCTTCTTGCTTTCATCAGTGCCGGCGTTGGCAAGCTTTTGGTTGATGATGGTGTCCATCACGATAGCTGATTTGCCGGTTTGGCGGTCACCGATGATCAGTTCACGCTGGCCACGGCCAACCGGGATCAACACATCGATTGACTTGATACCCGTCTGCATCGGCTCATGCACTGATTTGCGCGGAATAATGCCAGGGGCTTTGGTTTCAACCAGCTTGCGCTCAGTAAATTGAATCGGGCCCTTGCCGTCGATCGGGTTGCCGAGCGCGTCAACCACGCGGCCGAGCAGACCCTTACCGACCGGCACGTCCACAATTTCGCCGGTCCGGGTGACCATGTCACCTTCACGGATTTGCCGGTCGTCGCCGAAGATCACCGCGCCGACATTATCGAGCTCGAGGTTCAGAGCCATGCCCTTAATGCCGGCGGAGGGGAACTCGATGAGCTCACCAGCCATGACGTTTGTAAGGCCGAAAATCCGGGCAATGCCGTCGCCAACACTTAAAACCTGGCCGGTCTCGGCAACATTGGCTTCAGTGTCGAAATTCGCGATCTGGCTCTTCAGAATTTCGGAGATTTCGGCTGGGCGGATCTCCATATCAGATGGCTCCCTTTAGAGAATAATTTAAACGGTTAAGGCGCGATTTCAGGCTCGTATCATAGAGCTTCGTGCCGATTTTCAGTGTCATCCCGCCCAGCAATTCCGGGTCAGTATGTTCAAACAGCTTCACGCTGCCATAGCCGGCTTCGGTCAGGCGGGCGCGTAACTGGGTACGTTGCAGGTCACTCAATGGAGTCGCGGTGGCCACATTGGCAACAACCTCGCCACGCTTATTGGCGACATAGGCCGCAAAACCCGCGACCAGGGCTGACAGATCATGAAGCCGACGATTGGTAACCGCGACATTGACAAAATTCAGCACCAGAGCCGAAAAACCCTGCGAGGCCAGAGCCTTATTCAAAATAGCGCGGGTGTGGGTGTCAGTAAAAGGGGTACGAACCAGCCGCGATAATTCAGGGCTTTCGCTGATCAATCGCCCCAAGGCCGCCATTTCGTCAACAACCTTGTCCAATATGTTTTGCTGGAAAGCCAACGCATACAAGGCCGCAGCGTAACGCGCGGAGAAGCCTGTTTCACCCGTAGTAGATATCTCGACCAAATCTGTCGCTTTCGTGTTTTTACTAAGCATTCCTTGCCCTTACGGGCCTTCAGCGGGGCAGTAACATAGCGTTCCACAGAGCGCAACGCACTCAGCCTCCCTTATGAACCAGTAAATTTTGTAGGCGAGGCTACGTTCCGATAAACTTGGCCGGTTATTGCGCTACCGTTTCACGCGGGGCCGCTAACGGCCCATGCTCGTCATAACTATAACATGTGTTCAGTAAAAACGGCGCAATGCCTGATTTTTTTGCCTCTGTAACAGGTTTTTTATGGCCCCGGATGCTGAACATGGTCTGGAATGCCACAGTTCCTAATTGCTGCAGTAGCTCACGCATATGGGTACAGCCCTCAACGCCGCCCAGCACCTGCATGGCAGATTTCAAAAATCCTTTACTTATATTAAGGCCCACTAGACGCTGAAAATTCGGCAGTACACCAGGGCAAATGCTATGCGGCGTGGCATCCATCGCGACATCGACCGCCACGATGGTCATGTCATGCTTGATCGTTGTGCGCAGCCACATGTCATGCAACGGCTCACCGGCATGGATTCCGCCACGGTCCTGGTTGCCCCAGCTGTAGGTTTTGGTGTCGGTCATATGGGCTTCAATATCGACGAGTCCGTCTTCGCGCTCATAACCCCGGAGTTTGATATCCCTAAGATGCAGGAGTTTGCGCGGCGATGAACTGGGTAGTGGCATTGAAAAAACTTTCAAACGTCCCTGCATAGCGGGGTTTCAAGAATATATGGTTGTCTGGTGCCGGGCTTACGGCAAAACAGGTCAGTATGGGTAACAGGTTGAATTGGTGCACGGCAATATGGATGCGAGACCGGCTGATATGCCCATGACCATACCGGCAGCACGGGTTTACACCCATGCCGACAAAATGCGGGTGTTGAGCGGTATTCTCACCTGTATATTGCTGGCAGCGCTTGACCAAACCGTGGTGCTGCCTGCCCTGCCACAGATGGCCAACAGCCTGCACAGCGGGGCGCATATCTCCTGGGTCGTTTCTGCCTACCTGCTCACCACCACCGCTACCACGCCGATTTACGGCAAATTATCTGACCAGTTGGGGCGGCGCGAAGTACTGGTTCCGGCGATTATACTGTTCCTGCTGGCCTGCGTTTTCTGCGCACTGGCCAATTCCGTTCCCATGCTGATTCTGGGCCGCGCCTTCCAGGGCATTGGCGGCGGGGCGTTACTATCGGTCAGCCAATCGGCCATCGCTGATGTCATTCCACCGCGCGAACGCGGTAAATATCAGGGCTGGCTGGCAGGGGTATGGGCGGTTTCCTCAGTGGCCGGGCCGATTGCCGGCGGGTTTGTGGTGCAGCATCTGTCCTGGCGCTGGATTTTCTGGGCTAATCTCCCGCTCGGGCTGGTGGCCCTAGTGCAATGCATCCGTGGCTTGGGCTTTCTTACCCCTTCCGGGCGGCGCGCCAAAATCGACTATGCCGGTGCCGGACTGTTGCTGCTGAGCGTGACGGCCCTGCTGGCAGCACTCAGCCTGGGTGGCGTGGATTTTCCCTGGCTCTCCTTGCCGATTTTTGGCGGGTTTATGCTCAGCCTGCTCCTGTTCAGCCTGCTCTCGCTACAGCAGCGCCTGGCGACTGAGCCACTGTTTCCCCCAGCTTTGCTGCGGACCAATGGATTTTTCCAGATCAATTTGATCGCGTTTTTGAATTCCGGCGCGATGTTCGGGGCGATCTTCCTGCTGCCGTTGCTATTGCAGGAGCTATTGCACGCCAACCCCACCGCCTCAGGGCTTGAGATTATGCCGTTTTTATTTAGCACCACCGTGGGCGCCTTTACCTGCGGGCAGATGGCCAAGCGCAGCGGCAAAACCCGCAACATTATGGTTGTAGCACTGGGCGGTGGTGGCGCGATGTTCCTGCTGATGGCAGCCCTGCCTTTGAACACCGGCGTGCTGGGGTTTGCCGCTGTATCGGGCCTGTTTGGCCTTGGCATTGGCGGGGTTATGCCAACCTCAATTGTAACCGCGCAAAGCCAGTCCAGCCAGCAAGATATTGGCACCGCGACAGGCATTTTGCTGCTGCTCCGGGCAATGGGGGGCGCGTTCGGGGCCACCATGGCCGGGGCTGTTTTAGCCTATGCGCCTAACAATCTTTTTAACGGCTTTAAGCTTGGATTTTTTCTGTGTGCTGTCATGATGTTTGTGGCTGCGATTGCGGCATTTCAGATGGAAAATTCGCTGTTGCGTAACACACTGCACACCGCCCCGCCCGCCGAACTGGAGACATAAATGCTCACACGCCCCCCGTTACCCCCGTTCAGCGCCGAAACCGCCGCCCTGAAGGTGCGCGCCGCCGAGGATGCCTGGAACAGCCATGACCCTGTTAGGGTTTCGCTGGCCTATACCGAGACCAGCGTCTGGCGGAACCGCGATGAGTTTTTTGCCGGCCGTCCGGCAATTGTGGAATTCATGACCCGCAAATATGCCAAGGAACATGATTATCGATTAATCAAAGAGTTATGGGCTTTTGCTGAGAACCGAATTGCTGTGCGATTCCAGTATGAATTTCACGATACCTACGGCCAATGGTGGCGGGCCTATGGCAATGAGAACTGGGAATTCGACGAGCACGGTTATATGTCCTGGCGGCAAGCCAGCATTAACGATGTGAAAATTAAGGAATCGGACCGCAAGTTTTTTTGGGAAGCCCCCGGCCCGCGCCCGGCTGATTTTCCGGGGCTGCGCGCTCTTGGATTGTAATTTTTGTCACGTAACTAATATGAATTAATAACCAATATTTAAGGAACATCCATGCGTATCGGTATCATTACAGCCTTCAGCATCGTGTGCAGCACCGTCGGCGTTGCACAGGCAGCCCCCCCCCAGCCACTGCTCACTGTAAAAGTGGCGCGGTTAACGCTTGAGACCGCCATGAAAATAGCCTCCGCATCCATCGAGGATTGCCGCAAGGCGGGGTATTCGGTGGCGGTCACAGTGGTTGACCACGATGGCACGGCTCAGGTCTCGGAGCGCGACACGCTGGCAGCCCCGGTGGCGCTGAAGATCAGCCTCGAGAAAGCATTCACCAGTGCCATGTTTCAATCATCAGGGGCGGATTTAGAAAAATTCCCTGGCCGTGGCGCACTCGGCACCGCCGATGCCGGCTTGCTGTTCACCAAAGGCGCGGTGCTGATTAACGTCGGCGGGTTTGTCTATGGCGCCATCGGGGTCAGTGGCACGCCGAGCGGGGTGGTGGACGAGCAATGCGCGCAAGCCGGGTTGGATGCGGTGAGCGATGACCTGGCAATGCAGTAGGTAAATAATACCACTCAGGCGAGGCTGCCGTCGGGCGAAATGAAAAATCCCTTTCAGTTCAAGGGCACCATTGAAACCGGCGGCGCATTAGCTGCGGAGGCAGTTGCCGCTGTGGCCGTTGCGGTACCGGCACTGGCCGTATTCGTGCTGGGCGGCGCTACCTGCAAAGGCACCAAAATGACGACTGGGTAGCTGTAAGCCGCGCCATCGTTCAAATCGATAGCTGTGCCGACCAGACCGCCCACCAGAATATTCCCCATTACCACATTCTTCAAAACCGCTGATTCAGAAACCGTGTTGTCCTCGTAACCATTAGCAGCGCAAGTGACATTCAAGCTGCCCGAACTCTGATGAATTTTGACGGTGCCAGGCGTAACGACAGTCCATGAGCCTTTGTCATTTCCCAGCGTGCAGGAGGCTCCCGATAAATCAGAAGCGCCGGAAACGGTTTTCACCGACAAACTTTCACTGGTTCCCGCGACAATCGAGGCGCAATTGGCTGTTAGCAAGGGCAAGGCGACCACCAAAAAACGGAGATTTATTCTCATCGTTCAATACCATTTCAATATATTTCGTTTCTATAGTCATCTCATGTCAGAAACAAAAAATAAAATCAACGGTTGATGATGGTGGCTAAAAATCACTTATAAGTTGAGCTATCCAGGCGTTTACTATTATTGCGGCTGCCGCGCCCGCGCCGCCCGGCTGACATTTAAAATACTACGAATTTCCTCCAGGGCTTTGTCGAACTCAGCGTTTTCCACCTGAAAATCGAACTCGCTTGCATGCGCCATTTCGGCTTCAGCATAGGCCATGCGGCTGTTAACCGCCTCAGGGGAATCACCACGAGCGGTTAGCCGCGCGGTGAGGACAGGCAATGACGGCGGCATGATGAACACGCCCACCACATCATCCGGCAGGGCAGCGCGCAACTGGCGGAAGCCCTGCCAGTCGATGTCGAACAATATGTCCTTGCCCGCCGCCAGAGCCGCTTCCACCGGGGCGCGGGGCGTGCCATAGGAGCGGCCAAACACTGATGCGTGCTCCAGCAATTCACCCGCCGCCGCCATCTGCGCGAACTGGTCCTGGCTGATGAAATGATAATGTTGGCCATCGACCTCGCCGGTACGCGGGCCGCGGGTGGTGACGCTGATGGAGAGCGATAATCCAGGGTCGGATGCCAATAAGGCGCGCGATAATGTGGTTTTGCCAGCACCGGAAGGGGCGGCCAGCACCAGGCACAGGCCGCGGCGGTTATTCAATGTTGGCAACCTGCTCGCGCAACTGCTCAACCGCGGCTTTTAGCTTCAACCCAATCGCAGTGAGCGGCAGCGAAGCGGATTTGCTGCACAAAGTGTTCACCTCGCGGTTGAATTCTTGCATCAAAAAATCCAGCTTGCGGCCAACATTGGCGGCTTCCGCCAGCAAGGCCCGGGCCGCCGAGATATGTGAGGACAGCCGGTCCAATTCCTCACGCACATCAGATTTAGTGGCCAGCAAGGCCACTTCCTGGGCGATGCGCTCCTCCGGCAGGGCCGGGGTGCTGCCAAGAATTTCCGCCAGTTGGGCGTGCAGGCGGGCCAGATGCAAGGCAGGTTGCGTGCCAGCCTCAAGTGCTGCTTCGCTGTGCAGTGTGGTGATTTCATGCAGCAGGGCGGTGACAATTTCAGTCAGTCTGGCCCCCTCGCCCGCCCGCGCCGCCACCAGTCCGGCCAACGCATCAGCAAAGCCAGTTTGCACGGCAGCTTGCAATTGAGCTTGCAATTCCTCGCTATCATCCTGGGCATTAACCGAGCGCATCACGCCCGGGAGTGCGAGTAGTAATTCTGCCCGTGGCGGCAATGCGCCTGGGATGTTGTCGGCTAGCTCAATGGCAAGCTCTTTCACCCGCTCCAGCGCTTCAAGATCAGCGGTCAAGCCGCCAATGCTGCCGCGTTTGATGGTCAGGGTGCCGGAGACATTGCCACGCTTGAGCGATTTGGCGGCGACATCGCGCAGCGGCAAGTCCAGCGCGTCAAGCCCGGCAGGCAGGCGCAGCTTGATATCCAACCCGCGGCCATTGACGCTGCGCAGCTCCCATACCCAGGAGATATCCGCCAGCTCCCCTTGGGCGCGGGAGAAGCCGGTCATGGAGGCTAAAATATGGTTAGGGTTCATGGGCTGGCGTCTTAGCAGCGGGCTGCTAGTCTGCCCATATGCCTTATCAAAACATTGCCATCACCGGCGCCTCCAGCGGCTTGGGCCGGGCTTTGGCGCTAAACCTCGCCAGACCTGGAATCAAACTGCATCTGGCCGGGCGCGATGCCACGCGGCTGGGCGAAGTGGCCAAAACAGCGCGCGCGCTAGATGCGGTCGTGACAGAAACCTTGCTTGATGTGACCGACGCCGCTGCCACTGAAGCCTGGGTGAAGGGTTGCGGACAACTGGACATGATCATCGCCAATGCTGGTATTTCCGGCGGACCGGGTGGCGGAAATTTGGAAGCCGCAACGCAGATCAACGCGATATTTAACACCAATGTCACCGGCGCGTTCAACACCGTGCTACCCGCGATGGCGCTGATGGCGGCGCAGCCGATGGCGGCCAACGGCTGGCGCGGCCGGGCGGTGGTTATCGGCTCGATTGCAGGTTTGATTGCGCTGCCGACCTCGCCGGCCTATTCGGCTTCCAAAGCCGCGCTGGATTTCTGGGTAACCGCGACAGCGCCCAATGCCGCCAAGGATGGCGTGGGGCTAACCTTGGTGCGGCCTGGGTTTATCCGCACGCCGATGACAGCGCATAACCCTTATAAAATGCCGGGGCTGATGGATGCGGATGACGCGGCCCGGATTATTCTGGCGGGGCTGAAGGCGGGCAAAACCCATATTACCTTTCCGTGGTGGTTCGGGGCTGTTGCCCGTGGGGCTCAGCTGTTGCCAAAAAAAGTGTTTGCACGGGTGCCGCGGAAAGGTGCGGTACCGTAAACAAAACTGCCACCACCACGCCAAAACCACCAAGAGTACAACTCATGATAAGTATTAAAAATTATTTTGATAAATTATGGCGGTTGCAGTCACGCCCCGGTGATGCTGGCCATAAGGCACTTATTCTAGCCTGGTCGCACCCGCGCAATACGGTGCTTTCTTTGACAGCATCACTTGCCGGTGGATTGGCAGCCAACAATATCGATGTAACTATAATAAACCTTAGTGACAAACGCCAAAGACGAAAAATGGCAACGTATCATAAGCAATTTTTCAACCAAATTTTTATAATGGGAGCCTTGCCGCTGCGCTATAAATGCAACGGTATATCGATCCAAGACTATTTCGAAGGCAATATTTATTTCTGGGTTCTGGACCCTGTAATTTATGACCTTGATCGTGTCACAGAAGTACGGGGTTATTTTGAAAAAGCCCAAAACTCAGAAAAGTTGTATTGCCTCTTTCCTGACCGGTCAAATATCAAGTTCATGGCAGACTGGATTGGAAATAAAGCGATTTATTTTCCGTTCGCCGGAAGTTTTAACCACCAGGCAAACCCCCAGGCTAATAGTGTTTCAACAAACCAAAACAAATCTGGCATTGTTGTATTGGCAAACATAGGGCAGGAGCTAAATGACCGCGCTTCACAGGCCCTACCAAATATAATTGATGAGCTTGATCCTTTTGGGTTAAGCGCTGGCCAGATAAAAAACCTCGCTGACCATGTGATGAATGACGAAGAAAACTCAAATATAGCTGTCTCAGTTAAAAACTTTATGAACATGCCGTTTCAAGACATGTATAATCCGCGAACCATAAACCTGCTGGCCGCTATGGATGCTTCAGAGAAGCGTCGCCGCAGAATTAAAGTTGTAGAGTCTATCCGCAGCCTAAAAATTGATATCATTGGCGAGGGATGGGAGCAAATTTTTGGTGAGCGGCCAAACATTACCTATTCAAAAAAACCTGTGCAACATGAACGGCCTTATGATCTTTTTTCTGATTATAAAGTGCTCCTTGATTTTTCACCCAACTGGGACCACGGATTCAATGACCGTGTTATAACCAGCTTGGGTGCGGGTTGCCGTGTGGTGACATCAAAAAACTTGGCCACTACCGAGCTTTGTGATGCGGCAAATTTAATTTCCACTTACCCCATGGTCCACCCAGAGCCAACCGAAGGACTTGAAATAGCTTTGGCTGCGAGCTGTATCGATGAAAATTTGATCGAAACCATTCAGCACGACCACAACTGGAGTAAACGGGTGCAGCAATTGGTTACATAAAAACCAAAATCTACCGGCTGCGGCAAGGTAAATTTACCTCGCTACGCGCTTGATCGGCTGAACATGTCTGGCCATGACAAGTCAAAAAAATAGGAAATGCATGCCGCCATTACGCAAACTTTACCAATAAACGCACAGCCTGCCCCAGCGCATTTGCCAAGGCCGCTTGCATGGCCACCACCTCCGCCTTTGCGTCGGTGCTGTGCAGCGGGGCGGTGCCGGTGATCAGTTGTTGGGCCAGCGGGTGGGATTTGCCGATCGGGCCGGGGTTGTTGGCAATCACCACCAAAGTCAACACGGCGCGGGCTTGGCCGGCGGTGGGGTCGGCGACAAATTCGGTAAGTTCACCTTCAACAATCAATGCCGGTGTCAGCCGCGTGCCGGTATTCACCACGGCGGAAAACGCCCCGCTGGCCGCAGCCCAGGCGGTTAACGCAGCGGTGGCGGCGTCAGCTGGCGCCACCGCCCAGCGGTTGTAATAGGCAACGTCCAGGCTGCCATCAGGGCGCAAGGTACGCAGGCCCTGCTCGTTCAGCCCCGGCCCGGCGGCCAAGTCGCGCACCAGCAGAATCGGCCCGTTCGGGTTGGGCGGGTTGCTCACCGGCGGTGACGGCTGCAACGGCCAATTCACTTGGCGCACGTATTTTTGCGTAGGCAATAATGACCCACATCCGGCCAGCCAAAGCGGAGCCATTAGTATCAGGCGGCGTTGCATTAATGCTCTCCTTCCGGTGGGGGTGGCGCACCATTCAGCACCTGGGCGGGGTTACGTTTTAAACTGTCGGTCAATTGCCGCAAATTCGCGCTGGTGGTTCTTAAATCCTGCAGAATCGGGCCAAGTGCTGCTTGTAAATCAGCGGTGGTTTCATCGGCGTGGCCGATGGTGGCCTGGCTTTGCGCCACCACCGCCGGCAGTTCGGCTGTCACCTTGCTGAGCTGTGCGGTGGTTTGGTCAAGCTGCGTCAGAATTTTCGTGGTCTGCGGGCCATCCGCCAGCGTGCGGATCGAGGCGGTGGTGGCGGGCAGGTCAGCTTTAGCAACCTCAGAGTTTAAGTTGTTAAGCAATATATTGGCATTGGCGATCGCCTGATGTGCATCACCACTGGTGACCTCCTGGTCCAGCGTGGCGAGTAAATCATTGAACTGCGTCACAATTTTTCCAACATCCACTTTGCTTAATGAGGACATGAGATTTTGGACAGCATCTTGTACCTGGGTCAGCGTACTGGGCATCGAGGGGATGATTGTACTATCAGGTGTCCAGGGTACGGTGGTAGCCGGATATTGCTTCGGGTCAACAAAGCTCAGCTCAACATAGGCCAGCCCGGTAATGCCTTGCGGGGCAATTTGAACCCGCAAGCCCCGCTCAACCGCCTGCTGAACATCATTAAACCGGCCTAGTTTTTTCGGGTCCACCTGGAAGCGCACCACCACCAGCTGATACACTTTTTGGCTCTCAACGCTGATGTCTGGCGGTGGGTATTCAGCGGTGACCAACCCGACATCAGTGACCTTGCCGATGGTGACGCCGCGGAATTTGACAGCGGTACCAACATCAAGCCCCTGCACGGATTCCTGGAAATAGGTTTCATAAGGAATGC
>JAQNCT010000010.1 GCA_029077825.1 Acidocella sp.
ATTAACTCAGTCAGCAAAAACACATAAGCTGGGCCGCCGCCTGAAATCGCCGTCACCGGGTCCAGCAGCGCTTCATCGTCAGTCCAGGTAACCTGCCCAATTGCCGAGAGCAGCCGCTCCCCCAGTTTTCGCTGCGTCGCCGAAACATGCGAGCCTGCCACCGCTACCGTAAACCCCTGCCGCACCGCCGCTGGCGTGTTGGGCATCGCCCGGATGATTGAGGCCTTGGTGCCCAGCATATGCTCAACCGCCCGCATCGTCTTGCCGGCCATAATCGAGATAAACACCGCCCGCCCGGCAAACCGCCCGTAAGCCGGCAACGCCTCCGCCGCCATCTGCGGCTTCACCGCCAGTACCACCGCCTCAGGCGTAAACCCCGCGGGGATCACCCCAAACGACGGCACCACTACGATCCCGGGTGCCGCCAAAGCCCCAGCCTGCGCTGAGGGATCAACCACAATCGCGCTCGCCAGCCCCTGCTCACGCCACCCCGCCAGCATCGCCGACCCCATCTTGCCGCCACCCACCAGCAATATCGGCGGTAAATCTGTCATTATACGGGTCCTGTTGCGTTGATGTTGCGTGAGTAGGTCCAGTGGCTGTGCCCTTGGACTCTGCTAAGGGCACAGCCCTTAATACCAATAAAGGGTAAGAAAAAGTGCCGTCCATTGGTGTTAAAACACCAACAAGCGGCACCTTGAACTTACTTTCTCACACGCGACCCATCAAGGCCAGCCTGTTGCTCAGGCTTCGCCCACACATTCCAGCATGGCGGCGGCGAGGGCGTCCTCGGGGGATTTGCCGCCCCACAGGACGAATTGGAAGGCGGGAAAGAAGCGCTCGCATTCGGTGATGGCGATATCGACCATGTCTTCGATGCTTTCGGCAGACGCGCTGGGGGTTCCGCGCAGGAGCACGGAGTGGCGGTAGATCGGCATACCGTCGTCTTCATCGAGGCCGAAATGGCCGATCCAGAGTTTTTCATTGGCCTTGGCCAGTAGCTCGTACAGGGCGGCGCGGCGCTTTTCCGGCGCTTTCATGTCGAACGCGCAGGAGAAATGCATCACTGAGATTTCATGCGACCAGCAAAAATACAGCCCGTAATCGCACCATTTACCAGGCGCTTCGGCGGCCATTTCAGCATCTGAGCGGCGGTCAAAGGCCCATTCATTGGCGCTGATGACTTGCTCGACAAGGTCGAGCGGGTTGGCGGCGTGTTCGGTCTCAAAGGACTGAGCAAGGCTCGGCATGGTACTTGTATCCTATACAGGGACGGCCAAGCAGACGGGTTACCACTAGCGATAGATGTTTTGGTCCTAGTCCACCACGACTCCTAGTTTACGGGTATTTGGGCACACGCCGCAACGATGAAATTGATGCTGTTTTAAAGTCATGTCCGGTATCCACGTCGTGCAGCTTTTCTAGCATGGTGATCCTGTGGTGCTGAAAATTCATCAGCGTGTCGGAAAGCGCGTGCGGGCTGGACCAACGCACGTTGGCAAACGGGGCGGTGGGGCGTTTCGCGCCCATCGCGACCAGATAGTAGCCGCCATCAGCTGCCGGGCCGAATGCGGCGTCATGGGATTTCAGCTTTTGCACGGCGCTGCGAATGATAGCGGCGCTCAAATCCGGAATATCGGCGCCGATGAGAATCACCTGGCGACGGCGAAACATATCGAAGCACCGCGCCATTCGCTGCCCCAGGCCACTATTATTCTGGGTAATGTTGCGAAAGCCCGGCCGGGTTTGCAGCCGGCTGTGGCGCGGGGTGAGAGCAAGAATGACTTCAAAGTTCTTAAGCTTGGCCAACTCGCGGATCATACGAAACAGTTGATTACGGTAGAACCGCAACGCCGCCACATCGCCAATTTCGCTTGCCAACCGGCGCTTCACCAGCCCCAGTCGAGGTGACTTGGCAAATAATATAACAACGGGTCTAGCCATAAATCTTACCGATTTTTTCGGGCGGAAAACCTGCAAAATACAAGGCCAAACAAAGTAAATTTCTCAATGGACGCCGCAGCCAGCCGTCGCGCTCATATTTTTCGGCTGAGGTGGTGGCGTCGGCGGGCAGGGGGCGCAGCCGTCCCTTCAGGCGGCGCACCAGAGCTACATCCTCCATCAACGGCAAATCCGGCATTCCCCCGATTTGCGTCAACAAAGCCTGGCTGATCAGCAAGCCCTGGTCGCCATAGGGCAGCGTCAATATCCAGCAGCGCAGCGCCACCACGCGCTCGATCATCCGGGCCAACCGCCGTGGGCTGTTAAGCCGCAAGCGGAAGTACCCGGCCATGTCCGGGTTGGCTGCGGCAACGGCTTCAGGCCAGTTCGCCCCGAGGCGGGTATCAGCGTGCAGCAACAACAAAAAATCGCCGGAGGCCACTGCAATGCCCGCCCGGAGCTGCCCACCGCGCCCGGCTGGCGCATTCACCACAATCGCAGCTTCGGTGAGTTGCAACGTATCATCCGCACTGCCCCCATCCACGATGATAATTTCCCGGATCAAATGCGCTCCAGGTCGCAGGGATGCCAGGCACCCAGGAAGGGTTTTTGAGGCATTAAGTGTGGGAATCACCACCGACAGCGAAAAATTACCAAAATGTTCTGATTTTGTTCTTGACATTAAGCTAGTGTAATGATCTGGTGATAGTGAGAACGGAGCATGAACAAGATGATGCCAGCCTCGCCGTCGCAAAGCAATACAGGCCACTTCGGCGGCGGCCACGCCATCAAGGGCCGTGGTACCGCCCTGAACCCTGCCGTCCGGTTTGAGCGACAATACGCCGAGGCTTTCGATGACGGTTGGGACAATGCTGATGAAACCCCGCCACCACCCACCAGCCTGATCCGTGATGCCACCCGGAGCATCATCAGCCGCAATGACAGCCCAGACCTTGGGTTCGACCGCAGCCTGAACCCCTATCGCGGCTGCGAGCATGGCTGCATTTACTGCTTTGCCAGGCCCACCCATGCGTATCTGGGATTTTCACCAGGGCTGGATTTTGAAACTAAGATCATTTTCAAGCCGGAAGCCGCCAGCCTGCTGGAGAAAGAACTCAGCAAGGCTGGGTACGTTGCGCAACCCATCGTGCTGGGCTCCAACACTGACCCCTATCAACCAGTCGAGCGCACATTGAAGTTAACCCGCTCACTGCTCGAGGTGCTGGAGCGGTTCAACCATCCGGTCATCATCATTACCAAATCCGCCGGCGTGTTGCGCGATGTCGATATTCTAGCCCGCATGGCGGCCAAAAATCTCGTAAAAGTCTATCTCTCCGTCACCACGCTCGACCCTATCCTGGCGCGCGCGATGGAACCCCGCGCCGCCAGCCCGTTGCGCCGTCTGGCCGCCATCGCTGGCCTCGCACAAGCCAAAATTCCCGCCGGGGTCCTGGCATCGCCAATGATCCCAGGGCTGAATGATTCTGAGTTAGAAAAAATCCTACAAGCCGCCGCCGCCGCCGGTGCCAGCAGCGCCAATAGTATTCTGCTCAGGTTACCGCATGAGCTGGGCGACTTATTCACGGACTGGCTGCACACCCACATGCCGGACCGCGCCCGCCATGTCCTCAGCCTGATTCGCCAAATCCGTGGCGGCAATTTGAACGACGCTTCGTTCCACGGGAGGTTTAGCGGCTCCGGCCCTTACGCCGAGCTGCTCAGCCGTCGCTTCATGCGGGCTGCCCGGCAGTTTGGCTTGAATGCCGAACGGCTAATCTTGGATACAAGCCTGTTTGCCGTGCCAGACCGGCAGCTAAAACCTGCCCAATTATCGTTATTTTGAAGCCAGCCTCCTGATAACAAGTCCGGGATGAGCCGTTCATCACGTGACTTTGCAAGGACGCCGCCAGCATCTGTCTCTATGTAGGTCCTGTTGAAAGGATTTGTGATGACGATGCGTTGGCAACCGGCAGCCCGGCTGGCCGGTCTGGCGGTGGTATTTGGCCTCTGTGTCGCCGCTTGGAAAACCGGTGCAGTACAGGCCCTTTATTGGCCGTCGCTGGTGGAACACCGCGCCGAATGGAGTGCTGATGCCGCCGCCCACCCGGTTGCGGCACCGTTTGTGTTTATCAGCATTTATACGGCGGCTGTTGCACTGTCATTGCCGGTGGGGTTGTGGCTCAGCCTGCTTGGCGGCTTGCTGTTCGGTATGTGGCTTGGCAGCTTGCTCACGGTCGTCTCGGCTAGCTGTGGCGCGATTATACTGTTTTTGCTGGCCCGCGGGCTGCTGGCACCGTTTTTTGAACAAAAATTCGCAGGCAAAATCGCCAAATTGCGCCCTGGGCTGGAGCGCGACGGGTTCGGTTATCTGCTGGCTCTGCGGCTGATGCCGGTTTTCCCGTTCTGGCTGGTCAATCTGGCCCCGGCACTTATTGGCATGCGTCTCGCCCCTTACGCGGCGGCTAGTTTTTTGGGGATGATCCCCACTAGCTTCGTCCTCAATGCGGTTGGCTCCGGCCTGGGCGCCACTTTGGCCACCGGTGCGCGCCCTAATGCCAGCATGCTGCTACGGCCGGGGATCATGTTGCCGCTGATGGCCCTTGCCCTATTGGCCATACTCCCGGCACTCTGGCGGCTATGGCAAGCGCACCAACGCACCCGGGTAACCGACATCGTTTGACCGGTCACTATGATCTCGCCGTCATCGGTGCCGGTGCCGCCGGGCTTTCCGTAACCTATGCGGCCGCTCGCCTGGGGGTGCGCGTTGCCCTGATCGAACGTGGGACCATGGGTGGCGAGTGCCTGAACACCGGGTGCATCCCTAGCAAAACCTTGCTGGCGGCTGCCCACCGGGGCGTAAGTTTTGACCATGCGAAGGCACGCATCAAGGCCACTATCTCAGCCATCGCCCCGATGGATTCTGCCGCCCGCTACAGCGATCTTGGCGCCAGCATCATCACCGGTACCGCGCGCTTTACCGGACGGCAAAGCCTGGAAGTTGACGGGGTTGCGCTCACCGCCAAACGCATTGTGGTCGCCACCGGCAGCCGCCCCAACATTCCAGACTTCTGTCATGGCATCCCCTATCTCACCAACGAGACAATCTGGGACCTGCCAGCCTTGCCCACACATTTACTGATCCTCGGCGGCGGCCCGATGGCGTTTGAAATGGCCGAAGCCTTCAGCGCGCTGGGTGCCAAAGTCACCATGATTGGCGGCACCAGACTGCTCCCCCGCGAAGACCCTGAACTTGCCGCACCGCTGATCGCCGCATTACAGAGCCGGGGCATCACGCTACTCACCCAGCGGGCGGTGGCAGCCAGTGCCGGCCCAGGTTTCGGCCCGGTATTGCTGCTTGCCGATGGCAGCGAGGTGACGGGTACCCATTTGCTTATCGCCGCGGGACGAATTGTGGATGTCAGCAGTCTTAATCTAGCGGCAGGAGGCATTTCAGCCGGGCTGGATGGCATCGCCACCGACCGCTCACTGCGCTGCCTCGGCAACAAAGCCGTTTTCGCTGCCGGGGACGCCGCTAACCCGCAAGGTGTTGGCCCGCAACGCTATACCCACGTTGCGGGTTCGCATGCCAGTATAATCATCAAGCAGGCTTTGTTTCGGCTGCCCGCAAAACTTTCCACCACGCCGCCGGTGCGGGCAATCTATACCCACCCTGAGTTGGCGCAGGTCGGCGCCACCCAGGCGCAGGCAGGGCCGGGTGCGAAAACGCTGATTTGGCCGTTTGCTGATAATGACCGTACGATCGCCGAAGACGCAACCGCCGGCCTCGTCAAACTGGTGCTCGATAAAAGCGACAGACTGGTCGGGGCAGGAATCACCGGCCCACATGCCGGCGAAATGATCGGGTTATATGCGCTGATGCTGGTGCAAAAAACCAAGCTTTCCGCCCTCGCGCGCGTGGTACTGCCATACCCAACCCGCAGTGAGGCGGGTAAGCGGGCTGCGGGAAGCTTATTTGCCGAGAGATTATTTACCCCTCAACTGTCCCGGCTGGTAAAATTTATGGTGCGTCTGCCGTAGCGTTCAACCATATTGCCCTTACGGCATACAACGTGCAGCGTAGGCTTATGGCGTTAGTCTCGAATCCCGCGCGAAATGTTCTGGCCCTGCAAGGCGGTGGCGCGCACGGCGCGTTCACCTGGGGCGCGCTCGACCGGTTGATCGAGGATGGTTTTACATTCGCAGCCGTCAGCGGGGTGTCTTCCGGCGCAATGATCGCGGCGATGGCGGTGCAAGGGTTTGTTCAAAACGGCCCCGTCGGTGCTCGCAAATCAATGCGAGACTTATGGGAGCGCGTTTCGGCCGGTGATATTTTTGGCCCTGTTAACTCTTCGCTTGATTGGATGTGGGGCTGGGATAAAACCCGCGAGTTCGGCAATGAGCTTGCCTGGCAGGGCATGACCAACGCGCTGCGGATGTTCAGCCCTGGCCAGCTCAACCCGTTCGGCCAAAACCCGCTTGAACCGCTATTATACGACCTGCTCGACACCGAAGCGGTATGCCACCCCACCGCACCAAAATTATTTGTTGCGGCAACTGACGTCGAATCCGGTCAGGCAAAAATTTTCAGCAATGCTGAAATTTCAGTGCCGGTCCTGCTGGCGTCTTGTTGCATCCCCATGATGTTTCCGGCGGTGAATATCGGCGGTCGGCATTATTGGGACGGCGGCTATTCCTGCAATCCGGCTCTGACGCCGATTTTGGCCCCCAAGCCAGATGTGCTGGTATTGATCCGTGCTCAGCCGCGCACCCGTAAAGGTGTGCCCAACAGCACCGCCGATATCGTCCACCGGCTGCATGAAATTGCCTTTCAGGCGCCGTTGGACGCTGAATTATCCGACCTACCTAAATCGGTCCGCTTGCATGATATATCCGCTGACGCAGCGCTCGCCTCCCATCCGCTGACCTCGAAAATGAATACCGAACGCGATTTCCTCAAACGGTTGTTTGAAGCCGGGCGGGAGGCTGCCGCCCAGCCGGTGGTTGCCTGATGCCAGGAACCGGCTCTTTTTTTCGCCGCCGCATTCGGCCGTATCTGGTCCCCCGCAGCCTTTCGGCGCGCGTTTTGTGGCTAACAGTCGAGATTATTCTGCTGGTCGAAATCGTCATTCTCATGCCCAGCCTCGGTCGCGAACGTGAGACTTGGCTGTGGGACCGCGTTACGGATGCCCATCTGGCGGCTTATTCGGAGGCTACCGAAGCGCAAGCCATCAAGGGCGGTATGCTGGATCCTGCAACGCAGCGGTATTTATTGAAGCTCTCCGACACTGAGGCCATCAGATTATTGCAGGCCGGTAGCATTACAACGCTGATGCCGGCCAACGCCGACTTGCAAATATCAAGCACCATCAATCTCGATAAGGAAAATATTTTAAACAGCATGTGGCATGCCGATCTCGCCGTGCTGGGGCTGGAGACTGGCAATGAGCTTGTAGAGGCTGTCAGCCCCCTGGATAAAACCATGCAGGTCCAGGTTGTCATAGATGGCGCAACGTTAGCGTCTCATCTGCGGATTTATGTTGGCCATATTGCGATGTTATCGGTCGTCATCGCTCTGGTGACCGGGCTGTTGGTTTTTGCGGCATTAGACCGCCGACTGGTCCGGCCCATGCGCATTTTAACAGCCAGTATCGTCGGTTTTCGTGAGGATCCTGCGCGCGGCGGGTCGGCCAATCTGAAATGGCTGTCAGGCCGTCCGAATGACGAAGTGGCGGAAGCCGCCCGCGAATTAGCAGCGATGCAAGATGAATTGCGAGCGGCTTTGTGGCGCAACGCGCGGCTGGCGGCTGTCGGCACGGCAGTTGCCAAAATCAGCCATGATTTGCGCAACATTCTCACTTCGGCCCTATTGGTGGCTGACCGTTTGCAGGAAACCGCTGACCCGGTGGTGAAACAGGCAGCTAACACCCTTATCACGGCGGTTGAGCGCGCTGCTGAGTTGGTCAGCCGCACTGTTGATTTTGCGCGCGAAGGCCCCCCCACCATCACCGTCAGCCCAGTGGTGCTGCGTGACCTCGCTGATGAGGCGGCCAGCGCGGTTCGCTCGTCTCATCCATATGTTGTGATCGACAATCTTGTCCCGGGTAGTCTGATCCTGCCGATAGACCGCACACAAATTTATCGCGTGCTGGTCAATCTGCTGCGCAATGCCGCGGAGGCCACCGCCAGCCGCATCACGCTCTCCATCCAGGCAGAAAACGGCAGCATACGGCTTGCCGTGGCCGATAACGGGCCTGGACTGCCCAAAAAGGTTCAGGAACGGCTGTTCCAACCCTTTACCGGTACCGGCCGCCGCGGCGGCACTGGCCTTGGCCTCGCCATCGCTCGTGACCTTATCCGTGCCCATGGCGGGGATTTGACCCTGCGCAGCACCGGCCCGGAAGGTACTGTATTCGTCATGGGGCTCGCCGTTACAGAAGAACCAGTTAATTGAAGCCGATGCGCCACAGCATTCGACGTTTCGGATTTTTATTGTGACAAAGAGCATTTTTTATAGAAAAACCGCGAGTTTTTCTTTTTACTGACGAATCATCATCAAGAGTTGAGGGCTCTCAGTCATTGCAGCAATTTGAAATGATCAATCCGAATTTCATCCATGCCCTGCGGACCGGCTTCGGGAGTTACGTCTGTTATGATTTGACGCAGAATATTCTTTATCATCTTGAACCCGAGCTGATAACCGGCAGCGAATATCTGATTTGCTTGCGGTTCAATAAATGGCGTGAACCCGAGATTTTTTGTACCAGCGGCAGTGTTGAAATCGCCTCGTGCAACATTTTTCGTCAGTTTGAAGTCGCCGTTGAACAAAGCGGCCCGCACCACATCAGCCTTAAAACCCCTAGCGGCTATATTTCAGCGCACAATGACCGGCAGTTCAGCTTTGATGCCGCCATAGTCTCTGAGTCAGAGACTTTTCAGCCGGAGCAACAAGCGTTCGTTCGCGCGTACGCGGGGATCAAAAAACGGCCACCCAGCCGTTTCGCCATTTTCACGGCGGCTGGTGATAACCACAATGTCAAATCATGGATGGCGCAGGCCGAGTTGCGCCAATTTGACCTTATCATTGTGTATTATGGCGACCACCCGGAGACCGCCGATCAACTTAAATCAATGGCCGATGTTTTCATCGAAGATAACGGCAGCAAGTGGCAAATTTTAAAACGCCTGTATGGCAGCCAGCCTCGGTTGTTTAGCGCCTATGATTATATTTTAGTGTCCGATGACGATCTCATCTGGTCAACACTCGATATCAACCGTGCTTTCAGCTTGGCCAAGGATTTTGACCTATGGGTCTGTCAGCCGGCGTTTGACCCAGCCGGGAAGGTCTCCTTCACGTTGAATCTGGCGCAACCCGGCGCCCATACGTTGCGCTACACCAACTATGTTGAAACCACCTGTCCGATTTTCCACGAACGCAAGCTTGCAGAATTCATGCAGATTTACGATGGCAAGCTCGCAGGTTGGGGTGTCGATTTCTGGTTCATGCACGTCTTTGGCCACGGTGCGAATTTCAAGGTGGCCGTGCTGGACGCGGTAGTCACCCTGAATCCGCATGATGCCACCAAAGCTGACGGGCTGCGCGAAATTGACAAGCTGCAGTCGGCCACCGACCGTGAACGCGACTGGCTGGACACAGCTAAGCGCTACAACATCGAGCGACGCGTTCAGCGCACCTTCGGTTGGGTCACCCTGGACCCCTTTGCCATCGCCACTAAAAAGAATTTCTAGTGAAATGGCGCCGGAAACGCCGGAAGGGGTGAGACCGGAATTGTTCACGGCTCGAATTTTTTAGTATATATTTTTATGTTTTAAGTTTATTATACAATAATTTTTTTATTTTACGCTGTGTATTGCCTGTTTGTAAAAAATCCTTTTCTTAGTCTTATGATTCCCATTGCCCTCGACCCCAAATACGCCCGTGTCGCCGTCGCCGGTAATGGCCAGTTGGCTTTGCGCAGACTGCGTGCCCTGCGAACCGCAGGGGCTGCAGAAGCGTTGCTGTTTGCTGACACGCCCATCCCAGAACTGCTTGCCGAAGCCGGTTTGTACCGGCTGCCCGCGTTGCCGAATGATGCTGACCTCATGCATCTGCACGCGCTTTGGATTGTGGATCTGACAGCACAAGCTGCTCAGGACCTCGCCGAGCGGGCGCGGGCACTGCGGGTGTTAGTGAATTTGGAGGATACATCGGCGTTTTGTGATTTTCACTCGGTCGCCGAGGTCCGTCGTGGTGACCTGTTGTTGACGGTTTCCACTAATGGCGCAGTGCCTGGGTTGGCGGGCGCCATTCGTCGCAATCTGGAAGGCTGCTTTACCCAGGAATGGGCCGCTCGAGTGGTGGAAATTGCCACCCTGCGTGAAGGTTGGCGCGCCGAGGGCCTGGGCATGCCGGAGACGGCAAAGCGCATCAACGCGCTGGTTGATGAGCGCGGCTGGCTCGCTTGCCCAAAATTCAAATAAAATCTCTATCTTTTTCAAGGTTTTGATATGTCCAAACTAACCACCGTTCCCAATTCAGCACCGTTTGCGCCCGAGCAAATTCAGGCTCTGAACAACGTCATCGGCAATGTTTCACTTGTGCAGCGCGCCTGGCTTTCAGGTTTCCTGGCCGGGCTGGATGCGGCGGAAGCCAAACCTGCCATTCCCGCTGCGCCGCCGACGGAAAAGCTGAAGCTGACCATTTTATACGCCACCGAATCTGGTAATGCCGAGGCGCTCGCCGCCCAGGTTCGCCAGGATGCGATCAAGCGCGGTTTCGCGCCAAAGGTGCTGGACATGGGCGATGCGACAGTTGACCAGCTCAAAAGCGCTGGCAGCATCCTCGCCATCGTCTCCACCTGGGGAGACGGCGAACCCCCGCAGCGCGCCGCGCCGTTTCTGCGTGCCTTTATGAGCGACGCTGCCCCGCGCCTGGAAGGTGTAAAATTTGCGGTCTTGGCACTTGGTGATTCCTCCTATGCGCAGTTCTGCGAAACCGGCAAACAGGTTGACGCCCGCTTCGCAGCACTTGGCGCCATTCGCGCTGCTTACCGCGTTGACCTTGACCTCGATTACGAGGCGCCGGCCAAGAGCTGGATTGCTACGACGCTCGAGATGCTGGCGCCCAAGGATGCTAGTTCGGTCATTCACGTTGATTTTCAAAAGTCAGTTACGGCAGAGGCCGCATCAAAAACCTCGCCCTACGCTGCGGAAATATCCGCGCATCACAAGCTTACATCAGAGCGTGCGGACAGTGAGACGTTCCATGTTGAACTCTCGCTGGCTGGCTCTGGCATCACCTACGAGCCGGGTGACGCGCTTGCTATCGTGCCACAAAACGATCCGGCTTTGGTATCAGATATTATTGCCAAGCTTGGTATGCCGCATGACCCTGACCTGACCGAAGCTCTCACCAGCCGCTACGATATCACCACGCTGACGGCCAGGCAGATGAAGGATTTTGCGGCGCTTACCAAGAATGTCGCGCTGGGTGCGCTTGCTGATGATGTTGCCAAACGCAGCGAATTTTTGGCGGGGCGGCAGATGATTGATCTTTTGGAGAATTTTCCGAGCACCATCGATCCAGAGTCTTTTACCAGCCTGCTGCGGCCCCTGGCCCCGCGCTATTACTCGATCGCGTCATCACAAAAGGCTGTTGCTGAGGAAGCCCATCTCACCATCGCACGCCTGGCTTATGAAAGCGCTGGCCGCTCGCGCAAGGGTGTTGCATCAACGCTGGTATCTGACCGCCGCAAAACCGGCGGCCTCCTCGACGTATTCGTCAAGCCCAATCAGCATTTCCGGTTGCCGAAGGATTCTGCCGCCCCGATCGTGATGATCGGCGCTGGGACCGGTATTGCACCGTATCGGAGTTTTTTGCAGGAGCGCGAAGCCACCGGGGCCAAGGGTAAAAGCTGGCTAATCTTCGGCCATCGGCATTTTCTATATGATTTTCTCTATCAACTTGAAATCCAGGCATGGCTGAAAGCTGGTGTTCTATCACGGCTTGACCTTGCTACCTCACGCGACCAACCGGAAAAACGCTATGTGCAGCATGTGCTTTGGGAGCAGCGTAGCGACTTGCGCAAGCAGCTTGATAAAGGTGCCACCCTATATCTGTGTGGAGATGCCAAGCACATGGCCCGCGATGTTGATGCCACCCTGCAGCGCATTCTAGCTGACGGTAAGAATGAGGCCGTCGGCCAGGTTGCGCTGGATGCGTTGATCACTGCCGGGCGTTACAAGAAAGATGTTTATTAATGCTGGATTTTTTGAATTCAGTACCGGCTGAAATCGGGCTTGAAAACGCCATTCTGAAACGCTTTGCCGGTAAAATTGCGTTGGTCTCGGCGTTCGGTACCGAATCCGCCATTGTGCTGCACATGGTTGCAAGCATTGACCGTTCATTGCCGGTTATTTTTCTCGACACGTTGAAGATGTTTCCTGAAACTTTGGCCTACCGCGATGATCTGACCGCTAGACTTGGTCTAACCAATGTTCATAGCCTGCGCCCGGATGCTTCGCAATTGGCCGCCTATGACCCGGACGAAAAATTGTGGCAAAACGACCCTGATACCTGCTGCGCCATCCGTAAATCCAACCCGCTGGATGCAGCACTTAATGGTATGCAAGCCTGGATTACCGGCCGCAAACGTTCGCAGGGCGGTGCGCGCGCCAATTTGCAATTTCTGGAACCAGGCCCTGACAACCGGGTGACTGTGAACCCGCTGGCTTTATGGGATGATGCGCAAATCGCTACGTATTTTGAAACCCATAATCTACCGCGCCACCCTTTGCAGGCGCAAGGCTACGCCTCAGTTGGCTGCATGAACTGTACCCTCCGCACCGGCGAGACCGCCGATAAACGCGCCGGCCGTTGGGCCGGGCTGAACAAAACAGAATGCGGCATTCACCTGCCGCGCCTTGCTATAGCATAACTCACGAGCTGGACATGACCGATAAAGTTAAACTTGCGCATAATGAGACCATCAAAACCAACAGCCGCTATTTGCGCGGCACCTTGGCGGAAGGACTGTCAGCCACGGCGTCTGGCGCCATTTCGGAGGATGATCAGCAACTAATCAAATTCCACGGCATTTATTTGCAGGATGACCGCGACCTGCGTGCTGAACGCGCCAAGCGTAAGCTCGACAAAGCCTACAGCTTCATGGCCCGCTTACGTGTTCCGGGCGGCGTGCTTTCCGCTGAACAATATTTAGCCATGGACAAGTTAGCCGATGAGCGTGGCAACCATACGCTGCGCCTTACCACCCGTCAGTCGATTCAGTTTCACGGCGTGATCAAATCTAACCTGCGCCCTGCATTGCGCCAGATAGACTCAGTTTTGCTCGACACCATTGCAGCCTGCGGCGATGTCAACCGTAATGTGATGTGCACGCCAAACGAATTTATCTCGCCCATCTATGCCACAGCGGAACAGACCGCGCGTGATATCAGCAATCATCTATTGCCGCACAGCAACGCTTGGCGTGAAATTTTTATCGATGGCGAGCAAGTGACAAAGGAGCCTGAGAACGAACCCATTTACGGTCTCACCTATTTGCCACGTAAATTCAAAATCGCTATCGCAGTACCACCGCAGAATGATACAGATGTGTTCGCGCATGACCTCAGCTATATCGCCATCGTCAAAAATGATGCCGTCGTAGGCTATAACATCGTCGTCGGCGGCGGTATGGGCGCCACCCATGGCGATGCTGAAACCTATCCTCTGGTCGGACAGATCATCGGCTTCTGCACGGTTGCCAATGCACCATTGGTGGCCGAGGCTGTGGTCACTACCCAGCGCGATTTTGGCAACCGTTCTTACCGCCGCCGGGCTCGTTTGAAATACACAATCGAGGACCGTGGCCTTGAATGGTTTACCGCTGAGGTCAACAATCGCCTTGCCACCAAGCTACAACCCGCCCGCCCTTATAAATTTACTGGCAATGGTGACCGTATGGGCTGGGAAACCGGTGTCGATGGCCGCCATCATCTCACTTTGTTTATTGAGAATGGTCGCGTCGCGGATGTGGGCACCTGGCGTTTGAAATCGGCGTTCGTGAAGATTGCTAAAACTCACGATATTTCATTCATTATTACGCCCAACCAAAATATCATTATCGCCCGCGCCACTGATGCCGCCCGCAAAGACATCGAAGCCACCCTGGCGGACCATGGCGTACCACTGCGCGGCTCCCTACTGCGTGAATCCGCCATGGCCTGCGTAGCCTTACCAACTTGTGCGCTTGCCCTGACGGAAAGTGAGCGCTACCTGCCAAGCTTGATCACCAAATTTGATGCGCTCCTCGCTGAAAATGGCCTGGATACGCAATCCATCACGGTACGCATGACCGGTTGCCCAAATGGTTGCGCCCGCCCTTACATTGCCGAAATCGGCATGGTCGGCCGCAACCCTGGTAAATACAATCTGCATCTTGGCGGCGCACATGATGGTTCACGTGTGGCGAAAATGGTGAAAGAGGATGCTGATGAGCAAACTATCCTCAATACACTCGCACCGTTGTTCGCAAACTATGCCAAAAATCGCAACAAAGACGAATATTTTGGAGATTTCTACCTCCGAACGGAAGCAGCCTGAGCATGTCAGCGCGGGTATTCCTCATCGGGGCGGGGCCGGGTGACCCTGATCTGCTCACCATCAAAGCTCACCGGCTTTTGCAATCGGCGGATGTGATTTTGCACGATAGTCTCGTCGATAAGCGCATCCTGGCACTTGCCGCGGATCATGCCGAACTCGTCGATGTCGGTAAACGTTGCGGCAAACATTCCGCCACTCAAGCCACGATCAACAAACTCCTTGTTAGTTACGCTCGCACCGGTCAAATCATCGTCCGCCTCAAAGGTGGTGACCCGATGATTTTTGGCCGCGCCACCGAAGAATTGCAATGCCTACAGGCAGCTGATATCTGTTGCGAAATTATCCCCGGCATTACCGCTGCCACTGCCGCGGCTGCCTCTTTACAGCACTCGCTCACCCAGAGAGGCATTGCGCGGTCTCTGCACTTCCTCACCGGACATGGTGCCGAAGGTGGTTTGCCGAAGCATGACTGGGTTTCACTCACCCGTACTGGCGGGACACTCGTGATCTACATGGGCAGCCAAACGATTGCGGGCCTCGCTTCACACCTCATCGAAGCGGGTATGAACCCAGCCATGCCGGCCATTGCAGTGGAGAATGCCAGCTTACCGGAGCAAACTATCACCATTGCGACCATCAGCACCCTTCCAAACAGGCTGAGCCGCCCTACCGGGCCCACCATTCTCCTCATTGGTGAGGCTATGGGAAACAAGGAAGAGGCTGCGGTTGCCGCGGCGCAGTTGGTGGCGGGTTAGATTCGGCTGCGCAGGGCTTCAAAACTGCGCAACGCCCGGTTGCTTGAAAATAATTCTTCGACGGTCAGAGATAATAAGTGCTGCCAATTAGGCCGCTCTAAATTAGTGCCGGGAAGATTTTGGCTTGCAATTTCCCCAGCAATATCCTCTGCCTGTACCATCAGCAGGGTCGAAGGGGCAGCCGTAAGCCAATGATGAATTGCGGCAAGCATTACTTCTGATAACTCATTCTCGCATGTCTCAGGTACCGCAATCGCGTCTTTCATCAGCGCATTCATCAGCGCGATTTTTTCACGCGCCCGATCATTTTGTTGGTGCGTAGCTGTCTCATCATCAATCAAACCCAGCGCCAAACGCTCAGTAATATCGGCACCTTGCCACCAGCCTGCCAATGGCGGCAAATCATGTGTGGCAACACAGCAGAGCGATTGTGCTGGATAGTCGCGGGGCGAGCGAAAAGCACCGTCCGTGCGTTCCAGCATCATCACGCGGTAGCTTAGAATTTTCGCATCGGCCAAAAATGTGCGTAGCCCGTCCGGCACAGTGCCAAGGTCTTCTCCGACAATCACACAGCGAGCTTGCTGGCTAGCCAATGCGACGTGCCCTACAAGCTCGCCCAGCGGGTATTTCACGTAAGCGCCATCTTTCGCCGAGCCGCCGTCAGGTACCCAAAAGAGCCTCGCCAAACCGAGGACATGGTCAATCCGCAACGCTCCGGCATGGCGCATATTGGCACACAGCATAGCCCTGAATGATGCATAATTTGTTCGACGCAAAGCTAGGGGATTCGGCGGCGGCAGGTTCCATACCTGACCAAGCGGCCCCAGCGGATCAGGCGGTGCGCCAATTGAAACACCGTGTGCTAATATATCCTGGTTGGACCAAGCCTCGGCGCCATCGGGTGCACAACCAACGGCTAAATCCCGATAAAGCCCCAAGCCAAGACCAGACTCCCGCGCAGCCGCCGCAACACTACCAAGCTGCCGATCACACAAAAATTGCAAAAACATCGCGTAGCGCAATGCCTGTTTGTGGGCCTGGGCGAAGTTGCGCAGTTGTGCACTGTTGGGATCACGCAACCCGTCGGACCAATTTTGCCAGGGTATATTAGGGAAAATCTCTTCAATAGCTTGAAAAGCAGCAAATTTCTGGAGTTGTACGCCACCGCTAATAATAAAACCTTGAAACGCCTGAGCCATTGCACAATCTGGCAGGCTTTGTATGGCCGATTCAAAATTAAAAAAAAGTGCTTTTAAAAATTTAGCCTTAGACAGCCAAATTCTCGGATAGTCGATCATATTATCGGCAACACCAGCCTCCGCCATACAGGTAAGAAAATGCGCCGTTTCGGAAAATCCGGGAATGTCATTCAAGCTGCCGAGATCCAGATGGATCGGATCAATATATCGCCGGTCAGAAGGATGGTACGGACTAGCACGATCGCGATTGTTCGGAAATAACATGTGCAATGGTTGAATACCCACCGTGGCGGCACCATGCCGCCCGGCCGTGCGGACGAACGCCGTGAGTGTTCCAAAATCACCGATCTCAGAATGACTGGTACGTAGCGAATAGGTTTGCAGCGATATTCCATATCTCTGTTGTTGTTCGTTCGCTAGATAGCAATGCCGAGGCGCTACCGTGAGGTGGCAAATAATATCGGTCTTGCCTTCAAAATATGCTATGTAATGGCCAGGAGGAAGCCGCGGTAGTTCTAGCTTGAATATCCTCGCGTCGTGGCCAGGCGCAACAATCAATTTTTGGCTCGCCATTCTGCGAGGCGACAGCGTATCAACAATGTTACCGGTTTCATCGCACAAGTGCAAACCATCGCACGGATAGGCTGCGAGGGTATCTTGCGTAATCGGTAAATAATTATCTTCGCCCTCATATACCATGTAAGATAACGGCAGCAGCCTGCGGATTGATGCCTGGGAAACTTGTTCAAGACTAGCGCGAACATCTGCTGTTGTGCTGGCAGGCAGCCCCATGGCTTGTAGCAAAGCTTGTTGAGTATCTATCGAAACATGATGCTGATTCCCCGCAATGTCCCACCAGTCAGGTGCTATCCCTGCGGCGCTGGCAAGGTTGCTGAGTAAAGTCTCATGAGCAGCACTTTGGAGCGTAGCATTTGTCATCGGCGTGGTCGAAAATATTTCGCAAAAGAGCACAACCGAGCGAGGCGAAATTTGGACGGGATTACCAGCCTCATTCAGTTCGTTCATCGCCGTGTCAAGCGCCTGTTGCCAGATATAATTATCACGAGCATCTGGTAATTTGAACATGATATTCTCTTTACCACGATGCAGAACTACCGCGACACGATCAATATTTTGGCCATCGCCCGGGGCACTTAAAATAGCACTTAGCGTGTCATCGCCGGTGCTATTCCAGTCGTCTGGGTTGCATAGATGCCCGTGCGTTCCCCACCATTCAACATCGGGCAGCCCGCTATCATCAAATGCCGCCCCAGTTAAAAATTGATCGTTGTGCAATGCCGGATGGGCCTTGCGCAAGGCAATCAAAGCGCGCGTAAAGGCCAGAAGATTATCGTCAGTGTGCGTCCAATCAAGCCAGGTCGTCTGATTATCCTGCGCGTATGCATTATTATTGCCGCTCTGGCTAAAGCCAAATTCGCTGCCCATCGCAATCATCGGTGTACCTCGCGCCAGCAGCAATGTTGCTAACAGGTTGCGTTGGTCTCGATGACGTAGCGCTAAAATAACAGCATCGTCTGTAGGCCCTTCCACCCCATGATTCCAGGATTTATTATCATCGGTACCATCGCGGTTATGCTCGCCGTTTGCCTCATTATGCTTGAATTCATAACTGACCAGATCAGTCAAGGTAAAACCATCGTGCGCCGTAATAAAATTGATGCTGCGTGAAGGACGGTTTTTTTTGTTAAACAAATCAGCTGACCCTGCAATGCGTGTGGCCATTGCGCCGTGCATCATACCGTCACCACGCCAGAAACGTCGAATGTCATCGCGGAAACGATCGTTCCATTCGCCAAAAGCCGCAGAAAAATTCCCGGCCTGATATCCGCCTGGACCAATGTCCCAAGGTTCAGCTATCAATTTCACGTTTCGTAAAATGGGGTCTTGCACAATGGCAGCAAGCAAGGGCGAGGCAGGGTCGAACCCTATTTCGCGGCGGCCCAGAGCGGTTGCTAAATCAAATCGGAATCCATCGACGCCTCCAAGTTCAACCCAGGTACGCAGGCTGTCCATCGCGAGGCGCATAACGGCCGGCCGCTCAAGCGCCAAGCAATTACCACAGCCCATATCGTTGATGTAGCGTTCTTGCGCGTCAGGAAGCAGCCGATAGTAAGTGGCATTGTCAAGCCCGCGCAACGATAGCGTTGGCCCTAACTCATCGCCTTCTCCGCTGTGATTTAATACAACGTCAAGAATTACCTCAAGGCCGGCGGCATGCAACGCAGCAGTTGCCCGCCGTATTTCTGTCCACCCACCGGGGGCCAAACGCGGGTCCGGTGCCATTAGCGCCACCGGATTATAGCCCCAGTAATTATGTAAACCCAATGGTGGCAAATGCCACTCATCTATCCAGGCAGCGGCTGGCATCAATTCAACAGTGGTAACGCCAAGCTCAATTAGATGCGCAAGTACCGGCGGCTCAGCAAGTGCGGCAAATGTTCCCCTGATAGCCTCGGGTATATCTAAGCGCTGCCGCGTAAACCCGCGTACATGCAGTTCATAAATAACCGTCTGCTTCCATGCAATGTTTCGCATTACTGGAGGTTTGGATAACGCGTTGCGATCAGTAATAATTGCCTTTGGCACCACGGCATTAACAGAAAATGGCCTATCGAGCGTTAGAGCATAAGGGTCAACCAGTAGTGCTGTTGGATTAAACCTATGACCGTCTGACGGTGCATCAGGCCCATAGGCCCGTAGAGCATAGCGTTTGCCAACCGTGACACCTTGAATATATGCATGAAATACATCGCCGGTACGCGCACTCAGTGTAACACTGTGGGTTTGTTCATCACCTATCTCATCGAATAAACAGATTTCAATAGCGCTAGCATGCGCCGAATATACGGCTACATTTACACCGTTTCCATCTGGCGTTACGCCCAAGGGCTCGGGTGAACCAGGGCTGATATGTAACGTCACGCCGGTAATTTCAGCACCTCGCGATACAAAGCCGCGTAGGCTTGTGCTGAATGGTGCCAGGATACGTCGCTTCGCATACCGTTACGTTGCAGCCGCGCCCAGGCGGATTTGTCATGATACAACCGTATGGCGCGGTGAATGGCTGCTTCGATCATCATTTCATTCACCGGCCAAAATTGAATACCCGTTGCAGTACCAGCGGCCAGGGCAGCCATGTTGGCATCAATAATCGTATCCGCCAGTCCGCCGACACGCGCCACCAGCGGCACCGCGCCGTAGCGGAGAGCGCAAAGCTGTGTGAGCCCACAAGGTTCAAAGCGCGAAGGAACCAGTAAAATATCAGCCCCAGCCTGAATTAAATGCGCGAGGGCTTCATCATAGCGAAACTCGCAGGCTATATTGGGAGATTTCGCCGTGGCATATTTTTCTTCCAGTGCTGCGTCACCAGCCCCCAGCAAAGCCAGTTGCCCAACGCCGCTCAGCAAAGGCAGCGCATCGGCCAACAAGTCCAGCCCCTTCTGCCACGATAGGCGACTTACAACGCCAAACAACGGCCGCTCCGCATCAATGGGCAAGCCCATACGCTCCTGTAGGGCTTTTTTGTTGTTTGTCCGTTTCGCAAGATGTTTATCATCATAATGCGCAACTAGGTGAATATCGTTAGCTGGGTTCCAAACTTCAGTATCAATACCGTTCAATATGCCCGAAACCACCGAGCGCCTTTGTCGTAACAGTCCATCAAGCCCCATACCGCCATCGGGTTGCATAATTTCCAGCGCATAAGTGGGCGAAACCGTGGTAATCCGATCCGCGAACTGCAATGCTGATTTCAAAAAGCCGATGGTTCCATAATATTCCACCCCGTCAACCCCAAACGACTCAAGCGGAAGCTTAAGTGTTGGTAATAGGCTAGACGGAAATTGTCCTTGAAATGCCAGATTGTGGACAGTCGCAACACAAGCCGGGCGAAGACCTCCATCGTAATGCATGTAGGCAGGCACCAACCCGGCTTGCCAGTCATGCACATGAACAATATCCGGCACAAACCCCGGTACGATTGCTTTACCCAAATCAGCCCCGGCGCGAGAGAGTGCTGCGAAACGCTCGGCATTATCCGGCCAATCTTTACCATCAGCGTTGACATAGGGGTTGCCGGTCCGGTCGTATAAATGTGGTGCATCAAGAACAAATAGATCCAATCCGTTCGTAGCCGTTGCTAAAATTCGCGCCGTACCGCCAAAGAAATTTTTATAATGATGTAGCGTCTCGACGGTTTTAGTTACTTTGAGTACGGCAGGGTAGCCTGGAACCAGGTTGCGCGTTTTAATTCCAAGCGGGACAAGAGCCCCCGGCAAAGCACCAACCACATCAGCCAATCCGCCGGTTTTAATCAGCGGGTAAATTTCAGAAGAAACTGACAGAACCTGCAACTATAGTGATCCTAATCTATCAATCATCGGCTGGGTAATCAGACAAATTCCCTTATCAGTCCGCCGAAACCGCTTTGCATCGAGTACAGGGTCATCTCCCACCACCAGCCCTTTTGGAATCACTACCCCACGGTCAATCACCACATTGCTAAGCTGTGCGTTACGATGGATTTCCGCATAAGGTAAAATCACGGCATTATTAATATTGGCATAAGAATGTACATGAACGCCTGTATTCAAAAGCGTGTTCGTCAGAGTTGCCCCGGAAACAATACACCCGCCAGAAACCAATGACGAAATTGCCGTCCCCCGCCTACCATCCAGATCATGCACAAACTTCGCCGGCGGCGTGATTTCTCCATAGGTCCAAATCGGCCAGTCACGGTCATATAAATCTAGTTTTGGTACCACATCAGTGAGGTCAATATTTGCAGCCCAGTAAGCATTCACTGTCCCAACATCGCGCCAGTAAACATCGTGTTCGGCAGTTGAGCGCACGCAAGAGTTTGAAAAATGATGTGCCACCGCTTTGCCATGCTGTACCAGATATGGAATGATATCGCGGCCAAAATCGCGTGTTGAGTTTTTATCTGCGGCATCTCGCCGAAGCTGCTCAATTAAAAATTTTATTTCAAAAACATAAATACCCATGCTGGCAAGCGCAACGCCGGGCTTGCCGGGCATTGATGGTGGGTTTGTCGGCTTTTCAAGAAAATCGATAATCCGGTTTTGCGCGTCAACATGCATCACGCCAAATCCGCTAGCCTCGTCGAGCGGTACTTCCAGGCAGCCGATTGTGACATCGGCGTTCTGGTCAACATGCTGCTGTAACATAGGCTCATAGTCCATCTTATAAACATGATCGCCCGCTAGCAGAATAATATGCTGCGGCGCATAGCTTTCAATAATATCGATATTTTGATACACCGCATCGGCGGTGCCAAGGTACCACATTTCCTCAGAAACCCTCTGGCTGGCCGGCAGAATATCGAAACTCTCATTGCGTTCTTGCCGAAAGAAATTCCAGCCTCGCTGCAAATGTCGTATCAGGCTATGGGCTTTGTATTGTGTCGCAACCGCGATGCGCCGGATGCCAGAGTTCATGGCATTTGAGAGCGCAAAGTCGATGATGCGGGACTTGCCGCCAAAATATACTGCTGGCTTGGCTCTTATGTCAGTCAGTTCCATCAGTCTCGAACCTCGGCCCCCTGCCAGCACATAGGCCATGGTAGAGCGGGCGAGGGGAGCATGGGGCGTATGTCTGCTATTCACGGGTTTCTTCCATCTTTTTTTATGGTTCGTCGAAAGCAAGGCACTGAACTTTATTACTTAACAAAGCACGGGCTAAAATTGTTTTCCAGACAATTGTTATGACTTGGCATACTGAAAATAGACCACTGCCAGGGGAGGTAGCAAAATTTGTGCAGAGGCCGGAAAACCGTGAGATGGCATGATGCCGGCGGTTATCTGTCCGAGATTTCCAAGCCCGGAGCCACCATATTCCGCTGCATCACTGTTCAATATCTCCCGCCATACCCCGGCATAAGGCAGCCCGATTTGATAAAAATGCCGTGTTACTGGCGTGAAGTTACAAACCACTGCCACCGGCGCATCGTCAGGTTGGCCAAAGCGTAACCAGGCGAGGACCGATTGCTGCGCATCATCGACCACAATCCAGCGAAACCCATCGGGCTCGCAGTCATGCACGTACAGCGCCGGCACTTTACGGTATTGGCGGTTAAGGTCGCGCACCAGTGATTGCAGCCCGCAATGGAAATGATGCGTCAATAAATGCCAATCCAGGGCGGCATCAAAATTCCATTCGCTGGTCTGGCCAAACTCCAAGCCCATGAATAATAATTTCTTACCTGGATGTGCCCACATATAAGCAAAACAAGCCCTCGCATTGGCAAACCGCTGCCATTCATCGCCGGGCATTTTCCCTATGATTGAAGATTTGCCGTGCACAACCTCGTCATGAGAAATCGGCAGGACAAAGTTTTCACTGAACGCGTAAGTGAGAGCGAATGTTAGCTTGTTATGGTGCCATTTTCGATGCACCGGCTCCAAGGCGAAATAACTAAGCGTGTCATTCATCCAGCCCATATTCCACTTGAAGCCGAAACCCAGCCCATCTTCATGCACCGGGCGCGACACACCCGGCCAGGACGTGGATTCCTCGGCGATCGTCACCGCGCCGGGATTTTCGCCGTAGACGAGTTGATTGAACTGCCGGATAAACGCCACCGCGTCACGGTTATCATTCGAGCCGTCAGGGTTTGCCAGCCACTCGCCGTCTTTGCGCGAATAATCCAGGTACAGCATTGATGCTACCGCATCTACCCGCAATCCATCCAGGTGATACCGCTCCAGCCAATACAGCGCATTAGCGCATAAAAAACTCACCACCTCGCGGCGGCCAAAATCATAAATTGCCGTGTTCCAGTCGGGATGAAACCCGCGCCTAGGGTCTGCATGCTCAAACAAGGCGGTACCGTCAAAATATGCAAGGCCATGAATATCAGTTGGGAAATGTGCAGGTACCCAATCCAGAATCACGCCGATTCCTATCGCATGCGCGGCATCAACGAAGCTGGCAAACCCAGAGGGGTCGCCAAATCTTTTGCTCGGCGCAAACAAGCCAATCGGCTGATATCCCCAGGAGGCATCAAGTGGATGTTCGGAAATAGGCAGTAATTCAATATGGGTAAATCCCATATCGGCTACATAAGGCAGCAGTTGTGCTGCCAATTCATCATAGGAGAGAAAATCGCCGTCCTCGCGCCGCCGCCAAGAGCCTAAATGTACCTCATAAATTGACATTGGCGCCCGTCGCGCTTCATCAGTCCCACGTGCAAGCATGAATGCGTCATCATGCCAGACAAATTCGTCAGTCCGCGTGACTACCGAAGCTGTGGAGGGCCGCTTCTCCGCACTGAATCCCACAGGATCAGCCTTTAGGGGTAAAACCTCATCATTTTTGCTTAGGATTTCAAATTTATATACCGCGCCGGCGGTAAGTCCCGGCATAAAAATTTCCCACAGGCCGGAATCAATCCGCTTACGCATTGGATGACGGCGACCATCCCAGCGGTTGAAATCTCCAACCAGTGAAACGCGCTTGGCATTCGGCGCCCAGACGGCGAAATGCACGCCATCCACTCCCTCATGAGTTATCAACTGTGCGCCTAGCCGCTCATACAGCCGCCGGTGTGTGCCCTCGATCAGGAGATGTTCGTCGGTTGCGCCCAGCACCGGTTCAAACCGGTATGGATCGTCAAATTTCCAGGCTCCCCCCGCATGTGAAGCCCGCAGCCGGTAGCTGAAGTGATCAGCTGCCTCAGGCACCACCGCCTCAAAAAATCCCCCTCCGCGCGCCATCATCGTCACTAGTCCGCGTGGCAGCACCAACTCAACAGATAATGCTTCGGGCACAAAGGCGCGAACGACGAAACCCGTTGCGGTTTTATGCGGCCCCAGCAGGCCGAACGGATCAGGGTGCCGGGCGGCGAGGATCGCTTCGATCTCTGCCTCTGCCGCCATTCCCGCCGTTCCGGCCATTATATTTATCCCCGATCCAGAAGTTCGGCTTTCCAAATCTCGTTGGCATATTCAGCAATCGTTCGATCAGACGAAAACCATCCCATGCGAGCGGTGTTCAGAATGCTTGAGCGCCACCATGACGTCCGGTCCAGCCATTTTTCATCAACATCACGCTGGCGAGCATAATAGGAATCAAAATCTGCGCACACCAGAAAATGATCATGGTGGGTGAGAATATTTACCAGATCCGTATAGCGGTGCGGGTCGTTCGGCGAAAACACCCCTGAGCCGATTGCATCAAGGACCTCGTGCAGGTTGGAGGATTGCGCAATCACTTCACGCATATCAATGCCTTGTCCGCGCCGCTGCGCCACCTGCGCGGTTGTCAAGCCAAAGATGAAGATATTCTCAGCCCCCACCTGTTCCTTGATCTCGACATTGGCGCCATCCAGCGTACCGATGGTCAACGCGCCATTCAGCGCCAGCTTCATATTGCCGGTGCCGGAGGCTTCCATCCCGGCGGTGGAAATTTGCTCTGACAAATCACAGGCCGGAATGATGGATTCCGCCAGGCTTACATTGTAATTTGGCAGATACACCACCTTCAGTAACCCACGCACGGTTGGGTCGGCATTGATCACATTTGCCACGTCATTTGCGAGCTTGATGATCAACTTGGCTTGATGATAGCTGGCAGCGGCTTTGCCTGCGAAAATCTTCACCCTGGGCACCCAGTCCAAGTAAGGCTGGGCACGGATGGCATCATACAGTGCTACGGTCTCCAGAATATTTAGCAACTGTCGTTTATATTCGTGCACCCTCTTAATCTGCACATCGAACAGCGCGTCAGGGTCCACCATCACCTGGCAGCGATCCATGATGATTTTTGTCAGCGCTACCTTGTTCTGCCGTTTGATGCTGGCAAACTCAGCCACAAACGCCGGGTCCTCAGCATAAGGTTCAATGTTTCGCAGTGCCATCGGGTCATCATAAATTGCCTCACCCGCCACATCAGCCAGCAAACGTGTCAGCGCGGGGTTGCACTCAAACAACCAGCGCCGGAATGTGATGCCATTGGTTTTGTTAACAATACGGTCCGGATAAAGTGAATTAAAGTCGCGGAATACGGTTTGCTTCAACAAAGCACTATGCAGGGCAGAAACACCATTGACTTTGTGCGAGCCGATGAAGGCGAGATGCCCCATCCGCACCCGCCGGCCGGCATGTTCATCGATAATCGAAATCGATGAAATCATGCCGGAATCCGTGTGTCCAGCTTTGCGCACGGCTGCCAGATGCAACGCGTTGATGAGATAGATAATTTGCATCTGCCGAGGTAGCAGCCGCTCCAGCAGCGGCACCGGCCAGCTTTCCAGCGCTTCGGGCAATAAGGTGTGGTTGGTGTATGATATCGTCCCTTGAGTAATTTTCCAGGCTTCCTCCCAAGCGATCCCATGGGTATCCACCAGCAGCCGCATCAACTCTGCCACCGAGATTGCCGGATGTGTGTCATTCAGCTGAATCGCGACATGTTCAGGTAGCGAGCGCAAATCCTGATACTGCTTCAAATGCCGCCGCAGGGCATCTTGCAACGAGGCCGACGCGAAGAAATATTCTTGCCGTAGCCGCAATTCCTGCCCGGCGGGTGTTTCATCGCTCGGGTACAGCACTTTCGAGATTGCCTCAGCTCGCATTTTATCGGCCAAAGCACCGACATAATCGCCGGCGTTAAACGCTTCCAGCGATAGCGGATCGCACGCCCGCGCCGACCATAGCCGCAACGTATTCACATGCTTGCCGCGCCAGCCCACCACTGGCGTATCATAGGCAATCGCTTCAACTTGTTCAGCCGGCTTCCAGGCGTAGCGGGTCGAGCCATCCGGTGATGCAATCGCCTCCACGGAACCGCCAAATCCTATCCGGTAGCATACCTCGGGCCGCTTGAACTCCCACGGGTTGCCAAGCGCCAGCCAATCCTCCGGGTATTCCTGTTGCCAGCCATCTTTCAAATCCTGCCGGAACAATCCATGATCATAACGAATTCCATAGCCGTGTGCGGCAATCGAGAGCGTTGCCATGCTTTCCATGAAGCAGGCCGCCAACCGGCCCAGCCCGCCGTTGCCCAGTGCGGCATCCGGCTCCAGTAGGCGCAACCTATCCATGTCAACACCAAGACTTTGGGTGGCGGCGCGCATTGCCTCGGTCAGGCCCAGGTTGTTTAGCGCATCGCGCAGCAACCGGCCGATCAAAAATTCGAGTGATAAATAATAGACCCGCTTCGGCCCGTGCACATAGGCGGCGTTGGTCGAGGCCATCCATTGCTCAACAATCCGGTCGCGCGTGGCGTACACCACGGCAAGGTACCAATCATACTCGCTGGCGCTGCCTTTGTTTTTACCAACTGAATAAGTCAGCCGCCGCAAGATCGCTTCGCGCAAATTACTAACCACCGCAGCGTCAGGCACGCGTTCAGCGTTTGGGGCAGGTATCGGCGGTGTCATAGATGGGTCGGAGATATTGTTCATGAGATTTTCAAGCCGGCAGAGCGGCTGCCAAATTGTTGCGTATATTTTGGGAGGTAGCACCCCGGCACTGATCAATCACTTAATGTTTTGGGGCCAACGCCCCTACCTGTCAACGACGATTTTTGCCCAACCGTCTCATCCAACTCTTGGATAGTTAAAGGATTTATCTAGCTGTGGACGGTTTTTATGCAAGCTGCTTCGGCTAAGTGCACCGCGGTGCTAGACGTTTATTTACCGCTCGCGTGATGCCCGCTAAGCGCTTCACCAGCATCATGCGGGAGCATGGCGCATATCGGAATCGCGAGTGCTGCAATCAGACTCACTCCAACAAACGCCACTCCAAAATCTGAGGTGCTGGCGGCGCTATGGTGACGCAACATGGTGGCTGTCTCTAAAATTGCTGCCCCAATGACAATGCCGAGCGTCAGGGTAAGCTGCTGAACGGTCGAATACAGGCTGGTGGCGGCCGACATCCGCGAGCGTGGCACATCCCCATATGCAATTGAGTTGAACGCGGTGAATTGCAGTGAACGGAACAACCCGCCCAGCAGCAGCACGCTCGCCAGCAACAGCGACGGCCAACCCGGGTTAAAAAGGGCGCAGATGGCCACAAAACCAGCCGCAAGTATGCCGTTTACCACCAGCACCGTACGAAACCCAAACCATCGCAGAATCGGTTGTGCTGCGGGTTTCATAGAAAGGGCTCCAACCGCCGAGGCAAACGTAATCAGCCCGCTTTGCATGGCGGTCTCGCCAAAGGCAAGTTGCAGCATCAGCGGCAGTAAAAACGGCATGGCGCCGATGGCAACCCGAAACAGGCTCCCGGCAATCACTGAACTCGCGAAGGTGGGTATCCGCATCAACGAGAAATCCAGCACCGGATGCGGGTGACCATGGGCGTGCCAGACATACAGCCCGCCCGCCGTCAGGCCCACGCCAAACAACGCCAGCGTATAAGGCAACGGAATAATACCACGCCCAACAGTCTCAAACCCGGCCATCAGGCTCGCCATTGCCAAGCCGGTAAGGATCAGGCCCAAGAGGTCCAGCTTACCGCCGCCATCGGCTTCCTTCACGTCCGGGATAAACATTGTCACCGCAATCGCCCCGATAATCCCGATCGGAATGTTGATGTCGAAAATCCAGCGCCAGGAAAAATACGTCACAATCAAGCCGCCCAATGGCGGCCCAACCACCGGGCCCACCAAGGCCGGCATGGTGATCCAGGACATTGCCGCCACCATCTGGGCTCGCGAGACCGAGCGCAACATCACCAGCCGCCCCACCGGCACCATCATCGCGCCGCCAACACCTTGAACGATCCGCGCTGCCACCAAAAACCACAGCGAGGGCGCCAATCCACACGCAATCGAGCCCAGGGTGAACACCACAATTGCGGCGCGGAATACAGTACGGCTGCCAAACCTGTCCGCCGCCCAGCCGCTGGCGGGAATAAATACCGATAGGCTGATCAAATATGAGGTGAGGGCGACACTCATATGCAGCGGGTCGGCATGGAAGCTTCTCGCCATCGCAGGTAGGCCGGTTGCAATCACGGTGGAATCAAGATTCTGCATGAACAAGGCGCTAGCCACAATCACCGCAGTGAGTCGCATTTTTTGGGTACTGGTAACTGGCTCAATATCTGGCGTTTCGGGCGCGTCCATAGCCATGTATGTAGCGGTCACCCCGTTTGGTTAAAACCCCGGTGCAAGCGGAGCATATATGTGCGGATCGCTGTCTCTTTTGGAACGCGAGCAATAGAACGTTTGAGGTTTGCGCGCACTAATGCCGTTTTAATCCGGCCTCATCCAGCCGCTTCACATACGCCGCCCAACGTTGCGGCTGTTCTCGCCCCAGCCGGTACAAAATGTCCCAGGAGTAAATTCCGGTATCGTGCCCATCCGTAAACACCAGCCGGACGGCATAATTCCCCACCGGCTCAACACCGGAAATTCCCACCGTGGCTTTGCCTGCCACCAATTGCCGCTCCGACTGGCTATGGCCTTGCACCTCGGCGCTCGGGCTCTCCACCCGCAGATACTCTGCCGGCAGGCTGGCCTGGCTGCCGTCGGAAAAACTAACTTCCAGCAGGTTTTCAGCCCGCCGCAACTTGATATCAGTGGCGGCGATCATGGCTCCAAAACGCGCGCCTCATCCGCCAGCATAATGGGAATGCCATCCCTGACGGGGTAAGCCAGCCCCGCCTTCACGCTCACCAGTTCACTGCGCTCACGGTCGTAGCGCAACGCTCCTTTGGTCAGCGGACAGACCAGGATCTCCAACAGACGCGGGTCAAGCGGCGTATTTTTAGGGGGGGTGGTGGTATCGGTCATTAGCTTGCTTTCGAGTCATTATCGTGGCCGGCTCCAAAGCCGTTAATCTCAAGCAGGGCCAGGAGCGCCTCGGCGCGCTTTGTCGGGTCCCGCGCTTCCAGCAACGCCTGTTTTTCCTCGGGGTCAAATGGGCACGCCATGCATAATGTTACCACCAAAGCATGGTCGGGCATTGTTTCAATGGCTTCCCAGTTAGCCTCCACCCCCGCCTGCATGAAATAGCGGCGCAGGGCCACCAGCAGCTTCGGCCGGTCCAGCACGATATCCGGCCGCTGATCGGGATCGGTTTCGACCAAATCATCAGCGAAGGCGGCGCACACAGCCCGCACTCGCCGGTAGCCGCGCTGGGATTCGACCTCCTCGATAATTGTAAAGCGAATCAAGCCGCTTAAAGTAATCAGAAACCGCCCATCATCAGTCTCACTGAACGATGAGATGCGTCCCAAGCAGCCGGTCCGGTACAGCCCCGGCCCATTATCGCCGTGCGCCAACCGCTTATCGGGCTGCACCATGCCGAACATCCGCCCGAGCGCAAGACTGTCCTCGACCATCGCCAGGTAGCGCGGCTCGAAAATATTCAAAGGCAGCCGTCCGCCCGGTAATAACAAAGCCCCTGTTAATGGAAATACAGGGAACTCCTCAGGCAGATCTTGGATATCAACAAGAAAATCGCTCAATGCTAGATCACTTAAACAAAATGGCGGAAAGCTTGCGCCGGGCTGCCATGGTATCAGGGTCGTCAAACCCCCAGGCTTCAAAGAATTTCAGCAGTTGTAGTCGCGCCGCATCCTCATTCCAGTCGCGCTTGCGGCGGATAATCTCGAGCAGCGCCTCGGCTGCCGCTTCGCGCTCACCGCTGGCGTTCAACGCTGTCGCCAATTCGTAGCGGGCCTCATGGTCGGCTTGGTCAGCCGCCAGACGTGCTTCAAGACCGGCGCGGGCACCTTGCGCCTTGCGGCCCTCAGCGGCCAGTGCCAGTGCCGCCTTGGCGCCGGCAATCTCAGCATGATCCGTAAGGTTTGGTGGCACTTCGGCCAGAATATCGGTGGCCTGCTCTTCATCGCCCATCGCCAGCAACGCTCTGATCAACCCGGCCCAAGCGTCCGGCTTTTCGCGGTCCTCATGCACGGCGGCGGCATAAAGCTGCGCCGCCTGCTCGGCCTGCCCCTCGTCAAGCAAGGCTTTTGCCTGTGCAATCATCTCCGCCGCTGGGGCGGCTGATCCAGCCAATTTCAACAAAGCGTCAAAAAACCGCTTCACCTCGCTCTCGGGCAGCGCGCCCTGGAAAGTATCAGCAATCTGCCCCTGCCAGAACGCCACAACCGTCGGCACTGATTGCAGCGGCAAGCCCATCTGCATCAACTGCTGCACCAGGGCCTGATTTTTATCGACATCGATCTTCACCAACCGGACCCGGCCACCGGCCGCACGAGTAACCTTCTCAAGCGCCGGCGTCAGGGCTTTACAAGGCCCGCACCAGGTCGCCCAAAAATCCACCACCACCGGCATCTGCCGTGAGGCCTCGATCACATCGGCCATAAAGGTCGTCTGATTGCCGTCGATAATCATAGGTCCCACAGGAGCCGCGCCCGAGGTATCAGAAGTCTGGTCTAATAAACTGCTCATTTATCAATAATCCGAGTGATGCTGTCCTTATATGGTATCAACTGCGCAAGTCACAGCCCCATTGCAAGAATGCCATTGTCACCCGCTTGCAATCCGCGCGCGAGATGCTTAAACACCGCCTCACGGAGTGCGGGCGTAGCTCAGGGGTAGAGCACAACCTTGCCAAGGTTGGGGTCGTGGGTTCGAATCCCATCGCCCGCTCCAAAAAACACCAGAATTTTCTGGGTTTTTATTGCCCATTTCACCACCCCCGCTTCACCGCACCATCAAATCCAAAATCGCCTTTACCACCTCATGGGGCGCTTCCTGCGGTATATTATGCCCCACCCCGGCCAGCACCCGGCGTTCGTGATGGTTGGTGAACATATCATCATCAGCCGCCGCGTTTTGCAGCGGCATCACCCCGTCGTCGGCACCGTATAAGGCAATGGTAGGTACGCTTATTTGGGGGCGTGCTGCCAAGGCTTTTTCAATAGCTTCCAAAGTGGGGTCACCCGGGGCGTAGCCAAACCGGTGCTGATAGGAATGCACCACCACCTCAACAAAATCCGGGTTGTCAAACGAATCGGCAGTGCGCTGAAATGTTGCCTCATCAAACGCCCAGCTTGGCGACCATAGCCGCCATAAAAACCGGCTCAGCGCCGCCCGGTTCGCAGCCAGACCGGCCCGCCCGCGTTGGGTGTGAAAATAATATTGGTACCATAATAGATGCTCGGTTTCCGGTGCCAGCGGTTTAACCGCGGCGGCAATATCCTGAATGGCATAGCCCAGCGCAGTCACCAGGGCGCGTACCCTTTCCGGCCAAAGTGCGGCCACTACGCAGGCGCCACGTCCGCCCCAGTCAAACCCCATCAGGGTGGCGTCGGGAATCGCCAGCGCGTCCATCAGCGCCACAACATCATACCCCATGGCAGCCTGCTGGCCCGAGCGCATTGCATGCTCATCTATAAACCGGGTTTGGCCATAGCCACGCAGATACGGCACAATCACTCGGTAACCAGCGCTTACCAGCAAGGGAGCCACTTCATCATAACAGCGCGGATCATACGGGAACCCGTGTAGCAAAATCACAACCGTGCTGCTGGGCGCACCGTAATCTTCATAGGCAACATCCAGCATTCCGGCGCGAATGCGGCAAATAGGGTGAGACATTTTAATCATCGCCGATGCAACACGGCGCTGGTGCGCGTTTGTACATCATCAAATGTCACACCAGGTGCGGAGTCACGCAGCACAAAGCCGTGCGGTGTCACATCAATCACCGCAATATTCGTATAAATCCGCGTGACCGAGCCCAGTGCGGTCAGCGGATAGCTGCATTTTTCTACCAATTTTGATGATCCAGATTTGGTGGTGTGGTCCATCAGCACCCAAACCTGCTTGGCGCCGGCGCCTAAATCCATCGCCCCACCCACCGCCGGCCCGGCGTCATTCGCACCGGTGGACCAATTGGCGAGATCACCATTTTCTGCCACCTCGTATCCACCCAGCACCGCCAGGTCGAGATGCCCGCCCCGGATCAGCCCAAAACTATCAGCGCTATCAAATGTCGAGCCACCCGCCATCATCGTGATATATTGCTTCCCGGCATTGATCAGCCAGGGTTCGATATTCTCATCGGCCGGCTTTGGCCCAACCCCGAGCAAACCGTTCTCAGAGTGAAAAATTACCTCGCGGTTAGCCACATAATTAGCCACCAGCGTCGGCGCCCCGATGCCAAGGTTAACATACCAGCCTTCCGGAATATCAGCCGCCAGGCGCGCTGCCATCTGCTCGCGGGTCAGGGTTTTCAATTTAGTTGCAGGTTCGCTCATTATGGATCTCCTCAGAGAACGGGGTCGCCGTACGGAATATGAACAACACGATTGATATAAATACCCGGCGTCATCACCTCATCTGGGCGCATCTCGCCAAGCTCAACTTTGTGCTGGGTCTGCACGATTGTTAACTTTGCAGCACCCGCCATGATAGGATTGAAATTTCGCCCGGCCAGTCTGTAGGATAAATTTCCCCAGCGGTCAGCCTGCCAGGCTTCCAGTAGCGCCACATCAGCATGCAGTGCTTGTTCCAGCACGCACAACCGGCCATTAATCTCCCGCTGCTCTTTACTGGCCCCCAATTGGGTACCGGCAGCGGTAGGCGTGAAAAATGCCGGAATCCCGGCTGAAGCGGCGCGGATTCGTTCGGCTAACGTGCCTTGTGGCACCAATTCCAGCCCAATTTTACCTTCGCGGTAAAGATCCACAAACAGCGTACTCTGGGCGTTGCGTGGATATGAGCACACCACTTTCTCAACTGCGCCGGTTTCCAGCAATGTCACCATGCTGCCAAACGCCGCCCCGGCGTTATTGGCAATCAGCGTGATGCCACGCACACCTTTGGCGACCAGCCCGTCGAGCAGTTGGTTTGGCAAACCAACTGATCCGAAACCACCCAGCATAATGGTCAGACCATCGTGAACAAACTCAAGGGCAGCTTCTACATCAGGAACAAATTTATCAATCCAGCGGACAGCTCAATTTCCAGGTTTTTGTGGTCTTGTAGTGCCCGGCTAATAAATTCGCCAATAGCGGGCGGTAGACTTTGGGCGGGACGCAGGGCCAGGTGTTTGGCCATTGCGGCAGGAAACACTTCCAGCCCCGCCAGCACTTCCGCCATCGCGGCCAAGCCACCGCTGGCGCACAACATCAGGCTGGGCCAGGTGGCGGCCTCAGCCTGCCAGGCTCCGGCGGCGCGCTCATGTTCCTGGTCGGCAGCAGCCAGCAGGGTGGCCACAAAACCCGGCATGCGGGTGGCGGCTGCGCGCGCGGCAATGCTCAGCGTCGGGTTGCGCTTATGCGCCATGGCGGAAGACCCACCCCGGCCCGGTGCTGCCGGCTCACTTACCTCGGCAAGTTCCGGCTGCATCATCAACGCGATATCCGTGCCAATTTTACCAACCACGCCAACCGCAGCGGCAATGGCGGCCGCCAACCGCGCCAAAGGTGCTCGGCGTGTGTGCCACGGCGTTACGGCAACTGGCAGGTTCAACGCCGCGCCAAATGTATCGAGAAAAACCACCGAATCAGATTGCAAGACATCCAGCGTACCCGCCGCACCACCACATTGCGCAAGCAGCGCTTCGTGCGCGGCATGGGCAATGGCGCAGCGCGAATCATTTATCGCCACCAGCCAGTTGGCGGCTTTTAAACCGAATGTCGTGGGCATGGCGGCTTGCAGCAGCGTGCGCGCCAGCATCGGGGTTTTCGCGTGGCTGCCTGCCAGCCCAGCCGCAGCTTTTGCCATGGTCGCGAGATCAACCTGCAACAACACAATGCCGTTGCGTAATTGCAGCACCAACCCTGTATCAATAATATCCTGGCTGGTGCCGCCCACATGCACGTATTTTGCATGCGCCGGCAGTGCCTCTTTCAACCATTGGACAAGTGGAATTACCACTGTACCAGTCAATGCGCCATCATGAGCCAGCTTGGTCATGTCGATTTCATCGGCGTTGCAAGCGCTTTTAATTGTGCTGACGACGTTCAGGGGCAATAACCCCACCGCGGCACCCGCAACCGCCAGTGCCGCCTCTACATCCAGCATCGCCTGCACGCTTGCGCGGGCCGAAAATACCCGCTGCATATTCGTCGTGCTAGAAATTTGCTCAGCCAGCAGCATCATACTTTCTCAATCATCACAGCGATGCCTTGGCCCACACCAATGCACATCGTGGCAATCGCCCGTTTGCCGCCATTGGTCTCCAAGCCGTTTAACGCTGTCATGGCAATGCGCGTGCCCGAAGCCCCCAGCGGATGGCCAATGGCAATCGCACCGCCATGCGGGTTCACGCGGGCATCATTATCAGCCAAGCCAAGCTGGCGGGTGACGGCCAACGCTTGCGATGCAAAAGCCTCATTGAGTTCAAACACATCAATGTCAGCCAGCGAAAACCCTGTTTTCGCCAGTAATTTCTGGGTCGCAGGCAGGGGGCCCATGCCCATGATGCGCGGGGGCACACCGGCGGTTGCCATTGCCACCACACGAGCACGCGGCGCTAACCCATGCTTGCGGGCGGCTTCCTCGCTTGCCACAATGATTGCCCCGGCGCCGTCATTCACGCCTGACGCATTACCTGCCGTCACGCTGCCCGGATTACGAAATGGCGTTTTCAGCTTGGCCAGAGCTTCAATCGTTGTATCCGGCCTGGGGTGCTCATCGGTATCCACCACCACATCGCCCTTGCGCCCTGCAATGGTCATGGCGGCAATCTCACGGGTGAAATAACCCGAAGCCTGTGCCGCCGCGCATTTTTGCTGGCTGCGATAGGCAAATAAATCCTGGTCCTCACGGCTGATTTGAAAATCCGCCGCGACATTTTCACCTGTCTCGGGCATCGAATCCACACCGTATTGTGCCTTCATCAATTTATTCACAAACCGCCAACCAATCGTGGTGTCATGAACTTCATTGGCGCGGCCAAAGGCTTCGGTGGCTTTCGGCATCACGAACGGCGCCCGGGTCATGCTCTCAACCCCACCGGCAATCATCAAACTCGTATCATCGGCCCGAATGGCCCGCGCTGCTGAGCCCAAAGCATCAAGCCCTGAGCCGCACAAACGGTTGATCGTTGAACCCGGCACCGAAACCGGCAACCCTGCCAGCAGCAGCGCCATGCGGGCGATATTGCGGTTATCCTCACCAGCCTGATTGGCGCAGCCATAAATTACATCCTCAACCGCTTCCCAATCCATCTGCGGGTGACGCGCCATGAGCACGCGCAATGGGTGCGCTGCCAAATCGTCAGCCCTCACGTCCCTCAACGCACCGCCGTAGCGGCCAATCGGGGTACGCACAAAATCGCAAATAAAAGCCTCAGCCATTGTTTTTTTCGCTCCCCAAGTCGCAATCAGATCACGCTCGCACGAGCGAGTTTTTTGCCATTCTAAATTTCAAAGAACACCGTTTCGGCATCACCCTGCAAATGAATATCCAGATGCCAGACCCCGGTTTTGGTCTGGCGGGCGATCAGTGTATTTCGCAGCGCCTTATCCCCGATCAAGGATAAAACCGGGTCATTCTCATTGGTAGGTTCATTTTCAAAATACAGGCGGGTTGCCAGATGAAACATTAAACCACGCGCCAAAATTGTCACCGCCAGATGCGGTGCTTGCAAAATATTGCCAGGCCCGCGCACCGGTTCCGGCATGATGGTTTTGAATGAGAAATACCCGCTATCATCGGTCGCCGCACGTCCAAAGCCAGGAAATTCATCTGACGCCACCGGCGAGGTCTGCCAGATCTCCACGCAGGCATCAGTCATTTTGGCATTGGCACCATCGGTGATCGTGCCTGTAACGGTAATCACCTCACCGGTCGCGCCAAAGCGCGTCAGGTCCGACCATGATTTATCCTCGATCAAATGCCAGTAAGGCCCAATGGTCTGGCTAGTGGTGGTCTGCATGATGATCCTCCATCGGCGTCGCATTGCGGCCGCGCAGATACATATCGAAGCGATAGCCGAGCGCGTAATCTTGTTTGCCCACATCTAAATCGAATTTTGCAATCAGCCGGTTGCGCGCGGTTGCATCGGCGGTGGCCAGAAATATCGGGTCCAACGCCAGCAGCGGGTCACCAGGAAAATACATCTGGGTAATCAGCCGTGTGGCATAGCCGGCGCCAAATAACGAGAAATGAATATGGTTCGGCCGCCAGGCATTGGCATGGTTGCCCCAGGGATACGACCCTGGCTTGATGGTAATAAATCGGTAAGCGCCATTCTGGTCTGTAAAAACCCTGCCACTGCCTTTAAAGTCTGGGTCGAGTGGCGCATCATGCGTATCGCGCGGGTGATTATAACGCCCCGCCGCATTGGCCTGCCAGATTTCCACCATGGTATTGGCCACTGGGCGGCCATCTTCATCACGGACAAACCCTGCCACGATAATCCGCTCACCCACCGCCTCATGCGTTCCACTCACCGCAATATTATCGGTCGGCGGAAACTGCGCCGGTGAAAATTGCGGCCCGAAAAGTTCCGTGATGGTTTGAGGAATTTTCAACAATGGCCGGGTTGGATGCCGCAGCCCGGTACTGCGATACCCTGGCGCGTTATTATCCGGCTGCGTGCCCGGCGCGTAAGGCCGAAACGGTGCGAGCCTTTCACTCATGGATAAATCTCCTTGAAAATTTCCTTGGCGGTACGAAACGCCGAATTGGCCGCTGGCACTCCGCCATAAACCGCCACCTGCATCAGCACCTCAGCAATATCGGCCGGGGTTGCACCGGTATTCTTGCTGGCCCGCAGATGCAGTTTCAATTCCTCCTCATGTCCGAGCGAGGCCATCATTGCGATCGTCAGCAACGAACGCGTACGCCGATCCAACCCCGGCCGTGTCCAAATCCCGCCCCAAGCCGTGCGGGTAATGAACGCCTGAAAATCCCGATCGAGGTCGGTGATATTGGCTGTCGCTCGCGCCACGTGAGCTTCCCCCAACACCTGTTTGCGCACATTCATCCCGGAGGCAAAATAATCGGTAATGGCTGGCTTCAGGAAGTTGACGATAGCCCCGGTTATTTCAGAAGGCTTCTCAACCGTTGGAATATGCGCCGCATCCGGAATGACCACCAGAGATGACCCGGCAATGGCATTATGCAACGCCTGCGCCAAGGCAACCGGCGTTGGTTTATCCTCAGCCCCCACAATCACCAGGGTCGGCGCCTGCAACGCGGCGGTGCTGGCGGATAAGTCGGCCGCCGCAATCGCCTCGCATGAGGCCGCATAGCTCTCAGCCGGGGTTCGCAGCAGCATTGCCCGCAAGCCCGCCGTTTCAGGTGCCGCCAAAAAACCCGGGGTCACCCAATTGGCAATCACCGCATCCTCAATCGAGGCCATCCCCTCGGCCCGCACCTTCGCAGCCCGTAAAATCCAGTTTTCAGCGGGCAATATCGCCATCGCGGTGTCGCATAAAATCAGCGACGTCACCCGCGCTCCATATTTCGCCGCAAACGCCTGTGAGATCATGCCGCCAATGGAAACCCCACCAATATGCGCTTGGCTCACCTGCAGCGCATCCAGCAAACCGGCCAGATCATCGGCGAACAATTCCATGCTATACGGCCCCGGCGTCCCCGCGGTCAGCCCGTGGCCACGCAAATCCGGCCGGATCACCAGAAACGAGCGCGCCAGCTCAGCCACTTGTGCGTCCCATATATGGGCGTTGGTTCCCAGCGAATGCAGCAGCACTACAGGGGCGGACCCTGCCGAACCATCAATCAACACATGGATATTTATATCGTTAACGCGCAAAAACACCGGCATTCCCCTCCAACGCCGCGGCAATGCTTAAACCTCTCCGCGATCCCTGGTCTCGTTGTTAAATTTAGCTGTTTGGTACAAATTATAGTAATAATAAATAATCAACAGAAAAATATCGCCGGGGCGTAAAAACTTGCCCCGACGGGCCCTACGCCCGGCTAGGCAGCCATATCGTGAAGGTGGTGCCCTGGCCCTCTACGCTGTCGATCAATAACCGGCCACGGTGCCGGTTCACCACATGTTTCACAATTGCCAGGCCCAACCCGGTGCCACCAATGGCACGTGAGCGGCCTTTATCCACCCGGTAAAACCGCTCGGTCAGTCGGGGGATATGCTCGCGGGCTATCCCGACTCCATCATCCGTCACACTGACCAGCACCCCATTGGCGGCAAACCGGTCGTCAGTGCTGGCAGGAGCGGCGTTCACCTTGATCGAGCCACCGCGCTTGCCGTACTTGATCGCATTATCCAGCAAATTGGTAAAAACCTGTGTCAGTTGGTCGGCATCACCCGGCACCCGTGGCAGGTCCGGCGGAACCGACAGCTCGATGCGCGTATTGTTGGTTTTTAGCATCGGCTCCATCCCGGCGGTGATGCGCTCCAGCAGTGGCGGCAAAAATAAAATCGTCTCCGGCGGTTGGTGCTCATTAATCTCGATCCGGGACAGGCTGAGCAAATCCTCAATCACCCGCTGCATCCGGTGTGCCTGCTCAGCCATAATGCCCAAAAACCGTTGCTGCGCCTCCACATCATCCGCCGCCGGGCCGCGCAGCGTTTCGATAAACCCGATCAGGCTGGCCAGCGGCGTGCGCAACTCATGGCTGGAGTTGGCGACAAAATCCGCCCGCATTTTCTCAATATTGCGCTCGCGCGTTCGGTCGGTGATTAGTAGATACACCAGCCCGCCCACCGGGATAACGGTGGCATCCAAATTGCGCGGCACCGGCACCGTAAGGGTGATGCTTTGGCGCACCGGGCTGCCGGTATCGGCAGCGTTTGTCAAAGCCGCCCGCAAGTCTGGGTGCCGCAGCAAGGCGGCGGTTTCCAGCCCGAAGGTCGCGATCGCGCTGGCGTTGCGCCAAATCACCGCGCCGCTGGCATTCAGCCGCAGCAGCGGATCAGGCAAGCGCTCCAGCAGCGCATGGTCGGCGGCACTGCGGTCATTCGCCCGGGCTTGGTTCAACCGCTCGGCCCGCACCAGATTGATCGCCTCCTGACCCAGCAGGCGCATCCCCGGCACGGCTAAATTCGTGGTCCGTGGCAATTCATCTGGGCTCATCCGCAGGCTGCGCACCAACTGTGCCATCACCGCCATGTCGCGCCCCAGCAATATGCCAAACCCCAACGCCACCGTCAGGCAGATACCCCAACTGATCAGCCCCGGCAGCAACGCCAATTCATGAAACGCCACCAGCAGCCCAAAAATAATGGTTGGTAACGCTCCCAGCGCCATGAAGAACGCCAGTGCCGCCGGCCAGGCCTTATCAGAGAGCGCCTTATCGTTGAGGGTTTTGGTGGTGAGCCCGGCTTCAGCCATCAGCTGTTGGGCGAATTCAAAGTCGTCGGCGCGGGTGAGGTTATCACCGGCGCGCCGGGTGCTACCTGAAATACCGCCAGCCCGCGCTGTACCTGGCCATCTGGTAGCAGCCGCACCACCCCATCGGTACCGGCAAACCCAGCCGGGTCAGTCAGGGCAGTGCTGGTGTAACCGCCCTGGCTTGCCACCAGCCGGGCAATGGCGGCGGCATCAAACCCCACGTACGAAATCGCCGAGGGGGCCGCATTGTAGGCCGCCTGATATTTCTGGTCGAACCCAGCCGCCGCTGTCAGGTCCGGTGCTGCATACAGCGCCCCCCGGTAAACTGAGTTTGCCCCTAGCTGCGGTGCAATCCCCGCCCATAAGGCCGGCCCCATCAGCTGCACCTGCGGCTGGTTTACGGCGTAAAACGGCAGCAGAGTGGCAATTTCAGCCAGCGTGTTATTCGCGCTGGCACCAATTAACAACGCGTTGAACGAAGGGGGTGGAATTTGCTGATGTTGCAATTGCTTGGCTTTCTCCCTGCCGGCTTGGGTATCCAGAGCACGCGCCGCCTTTATTTGCGCTTCCAAGCCTTCCCCACGATCGGCAAAGTCCGAGAGCGTGCGCACCGTCTGGTTTAAATTCGGAAAGCCATCCTGGTAGAACGCAATTTTCGGGCTGGGCTCGCTCAGCGCGCCAGTCTCGGCCTGTAGCGAGGTCGCTAACGCATGGCCAAAATCATTATCCGGCAGCAAGGCAGCCACCTGGGTTCGCCCGGCGGCGGCGGCGGCGGACACCACGCGCTTTACTTGCTGGTCCGGCGAAATCCCGAGAGGCCACACCCCAGGGGCTGCCACACTGGAGTCGTTGGTAAAGCTCAGCACATTCACATTTGCCGCCTGCGTAATCGGCGCCACCGCCTTCGCCTCGGCGGCGGTCAGCGGCCCCAGAATCAAGCCATCACCGGCGGCAATCGCCGCCTGCGCGGCACTTGCCGCCCCGGCTGGGGTTCCGCCGGTGTCGCGCACATCCAGCGGTGGGTTGGCGTTATCAGGGAACGCCAGCTTGGCGGCATTCTCGATCGCCTGGCCAGCTGGCGCCAGAGCACCGGTCAACGGCACCAGCAGCGCCACCGGCCCGCTGGTCTTGCCGATGCTTGGTGTCCCAACAGGCACCGTGCCTATAATGGGGGTGGGCAAGGCGCTGTTATAGGTGGCGGACGTCGGGTACTCTTGCCCGCAGCCAGCCAGCGCCACGCTGAACGGCAGGAGAACCAATGACCGAGCCAGATATTTCTTCAAACGCCATCTCCTCAACGCGGGCAGGTAGCCAGACCGTCCCAGCTCTTTTGCTGGTTTCCACGCCGATCGGCAACCTTAGAGATATGTCATTTCGGGGCATCGAGGCGCTAACACAAGTGGATGCGATACTTTGTGAGGATACCCGCACTAGCGGCGTGCTGATGGCGGCGCACGGTATCAAGACCAAGCTGCTGGCGCTGCACGACCACAACGAGGAAGCCAAAATCCCCGGCTTGATCAAAGCCATGCAAGGCGGCGCCCGCTATGCCCTGATCTCTGATGCCGGCAGCCCGCTGGTGTCAGACCCCGGCTTTCGCCTCACCCGCGCCGCCATCGACGCCGGATTGCCGGTTGGCGGCATCCCCGGTGCCAATGCGGCGGTGATGGCACTAACCCTCTCAGGCTTGCCGCCGCACCCGTTCCTGTTTTCAGGCTTCCTGCCGGTGAAAGCCGGGCCACGGCAGAGCGCTCTGGCACGCCTGGCCAACGCCGAGGCCGCCGGGCTGGCAGCTACGCTGATTTTTTATGAAGCACCGCACCGGCTGGCCGAAACTTTGGCCGATGCGGCGGCCATTTTCGGCCCCCGCCCGGCGGCGGTCTGCCGTGAGCTGACCAAGCATTTTGAGGAGGTGGTGCGGGATAATTTGCCCAACCTTGCCATCCGCTATGCGGCCGCGCCACCACGCGGGGAGATCACCCTGGTCATTGGCCCCGCTACCGCCGAACCCGCCACCGCGGAAACGCTTGATGCCGCCTTGGCCGCCGCCATGGCGCACCTAAGCCTAAAGGATGCGGTAGATGCTGTTACCGCCGCCACCGGTCTGCCGCGTCGGCAGGTCTATGCCCGCGCCCTTGAACGCGCCGCCAAAGCATGACGCCGGGCAGCGCTGCGGTGGTGCCGGGGCAGGTCCGGACATTAAGATTTTTTTATTTTATGGCGGGAATGGGCGTTTCAACCTGGGCGATTATTGTCCCTTTCACCAAAATCCGATTCGCCCTCGATGACGCAACCTTAGGCTATATTCTGTTGGCGCCCGGAGTCGGCGGCATCCTGGCCATGCCGGCGATGGGGTATCTGCTGAAACGTTTCGGCAGCCGGACGGTTCTGCTGGCTTGCGGTGCCGTATTTGGCGTGGTGTTGCCGCTGCTGACCATCGCACCTGGTAAACTTGCCTTCACCGCTCTGTTGTTTGTTTTTGGCGTCAGCTTCGGCGGTATCGATGTCGGGGTGAATGCGCAGGCGGTGGTAATGGAAGGCCGGAGCGGTCGGCGGCTGATGTCGTCATTTCACGCGCTGTTCAGTTTCGGCGCACTGGCGGTCGCGTTGGCCACCAGCCTGCTATTGAAACTTGGCCTGTCGAATTTTCTCAGCGCGGTTTGTTGCGCTGCCGGTATTTTTATTATTCTGCTGCAGGGTGGCACTTTGGCGCCCAAATCAGAAGATCTTCTCGCCGAAGGCCCGGCCCTGGCTTGGCCAGACCGCGCCACGCTGGCGTTAGGGCTGTGCTGTTTTGTGTGCTTCCTTACCGAAGGGGCGGTAACTGATTGGAGTACGATTTTGTTGCGGTTCTCGCGCGGTGCCAGTGTCGTAACCGCACCGTTTGGCTATGCGGCTTTCGCTGTGATGATGGCATTGGCGCGGTTGGCGGGTGACTGGCTGGCAATACGAATTGGCGCGGCCCGCTTGGTACTCGGCGGCTGCCTGCTCGCCAGTGCTGGTATACTGCTGGCCGTATCATTTGACTTGTTGGCGGTGGATGTCCTCGGTTTTGCGATGGTAGGGTTGGGAATTGGCAACATGGCACCGCTAATCTTCAGCGCTACAGCACGAATTCCCGAAATTGCGCCGACAGCCTCAGCACCAGCGGTGATCAGCTTGGGTTACGCAGGATTTTTGCTGGGGCCGGTGGTTATCGGTTTCATCGCCAACCAGTTAACCCTGGCGATTGCCATGGGGCTGGTGGCGGTGTTGTTGGTTGTTATCAGTTTTGCTGCCCGTGCGGTTGAGCCAGTATGAGCTGGCTCAGGTCGTCTCAAACCCAGCTTCGGTGGGGGCGAGGGACTTCAGCAAATCAAATACCCGCTTGCGCACCGCCGGGTCGGTAATCCGGTAATAGGCGCGCACCAGCTCCAGCGTCTCACGCTTGTTCATGTTATCATCAACGCCGGCCGAGAACGGTTCCTGCGCTTCGGCAAACCCATACATGCGTCCGCGCGGGCCAGAGACCGGAGTTTCGCTCATGCCTTCGGGCATATCGTCAAAAAAATAGCTGATCGGTACATCCAGCACGCGGGAAATATCAAACAGCCGCGATGCCCCAACCCGATTAACCCCGCGTTCGTATTTTTGTACCTGCTGAAAGGTCAAGCCCAGTGCGTCACCCAAACGCTCTTGTGACATACCGAGCAAAGTCCGCCGCAACCGCACGCGCGACCCGACATGAATATCAATCGGGCTCGGGCGGCTCTCACGTTCTGGCCGTTCGGTGATTCCTTCGGTCATCTAAAAAACCATCTCCATAAAACGGACTACCTTTGTAGCACCGTCATCAACCGTAAAATCAGCCTACCATTTTGGTGGCTAAAAAATAATTTACTGGAGCAGGTTCCGGATATGAAAATATCATTACCACATCCTGCTCGTCAGCCGTGTAAGCACAGTCAGCTAGAAATACCAGAGGTTAACCGAATAAACAATACAAAAACATCGATGGTGATTTATTAAATAGACGTACGCAGAATAAATTAATATTTATTAATCACTTTGGAAGCGGATGCGGGCCAGGAGTAGTCCTGTAATGATTAACAAAGCTGACAACATTATCGGTATCTTTAACCCGAACCAGGCGTAGATCGTGGGTGGCAAGGCACCCGGCAAAGGGGCTACCAGCACGCCGTTGCGGTTGAGACCCATCGAGGCCGTTACCCTGCCGAACGGATCGATCATCGCGCTAATGCCGGAATTGGCATCACGGGCCAGTGGCAGGCCTTCCTCGACGGCGCGCAGCCTGGCGTCGGCGAAATGCTGGCGCGGCCCCGCCGAGTCGCCAAACCAGGCATCGTCGGTCACATTCACCAGCCAAGCCGGACGGTGCGCCTTATCAACAATCTGGCCGGTGAAGATTGCCTCGTAGCAAATCAGCGGCCCTACCGGCGGCAGTCCCGCAATGTCCAGCGTCGCGGGGCCGTTGCCGGGCGTGAAGCCACCACCCGGCGTGATCTTCACCGGTATCCAGGCAGGCGTATATTCGCCGAACGGCACCAGCTTCCACTTATCGTAATAGGCAACGGCGGGGCCTGGCCCGTCGGTTACGACCAGAGAATTGCGGTAGTCATCAGGCCCGGCCATGCGAATGCTACCCGCCAGTATCGGCACGGTCCCGGTGACCGAAGCCAGTTGCGCCCGAGCCTCAGTATCGCTTTGCAGATACCAGGGGCTGGCGGCTTCCGGCCATATGACTGCCTGTGCGCCGGCATGCAGTGCCGCCGCACTCATTGATTCAAGCCGTTGCCAGCGTGCCAGCAAAGCACTGCGCTCATAACTGCCGGGCACCGGGAAGTCAGGTTGCAGCATCGCCAACGTAACCCCGGTGGGTACAAGCTTGGTGGACAGATGTGCAATTCCAAAACCGCCCCAGGCCGACAGCCCCAGCGCTGCCGCCGCCAACCCACGTTTGCCGAACATCGGCATGCCGGCCAGCAGAATCGTCGCGAGTGTCAGCCCATGCACGCCCACCAGACTGGCTAACTGGATGAACACATCGCCGAATGAACCCGGCACCGCCCAATCGGTGCCCCAGAGGTTCCAGGGAAAGCCTGAGAACGCAAATTGCCGGATAATATCTGAGACCACCCAGGCACCGGCTAATACCAGCAACCGCCCCAGTCCAGGCCGGGTGTAATAGGCTGCCATTGCCGGTATAATGCTGTAAAATGCCACTGCAAACGCCAGCAGCGGGTCGGCAAACGGCACCAGCCACCAGAATGTATCAACCTCGGTCAGAATTGGCTCGGTGATCCAGTATAGCCCCGCCAAATTTAACCCAAACCCAAACAGCCAGGCGATCAAGGCTAGTTGCTTGGGGTTTCTCGCCTCGCCAATCAGCCGCAAAAACGCCGGAATGCTAAATAGCAGCACCGGCAGCAGATGCACTGGCGGCAGCGCCAGCGCCGAGGCCAGCCCCCATAAAAATGCCCGCCAATACGCAGACTGCAGCCGCTTCATGCGAATTTCGGCAGGCCGCACAGCTTGGCTACCTCGGCAAAATCCGCCGCTGCGCGGTGGCGCGCGCTGGTGATGGTTTTGTCATTGGCCCGCACCAGTTGGCAGGTCAGCATTCCCGCTGCTGCTGCGGCGTCCAGCTCGGCCTCTGCATCAGAGAGGAACAAGAACTCCCCCGCCGCGACATTAGCGCCCCGGCTAATCAATGCGTAGCTCGCAGCCTCTCGCTTTGGTCCGACTTTGGTATCAAAAAAACCCTGAAACAAATTGGTTAAATTGCCCGTTTGACTATGCCCAAACAGCAGCTTTTGGGCATCCACCGAGCCAGAGGAATAAACAAACAGTCGCACCCCGCTGTTAGCCCAGCGCCGCAGGGCAGGGGCCACATCCGGGTATAAATCCCCAGTAATTTCGCCCTTTTTGTAGCCTTCAGCCCAGATCATCCCTTGGATGGTTTTCAGCGGCGTGATTTTTTCATCGCGGTCCATCCAGCCCAGCAGCGTGTCCACCACCATCGCGCCCGGCGCCAGGCGCGCCACTTCACCGATCACTGGCGCGTCACAATGCACTTGGCACCAGCCCGGCAGACGGGCTCGCGCATACGGAAACAAAACCTTATGCACAAAGGCAATCGGCGTGGTGGTGCCTTCAATATCTATCAGCACTGCAGCGGGAGGAAGCATGGCGTTTAAGCTACAGGGAAGCGTTCGGAGATCGTGTCACCGGTAAAATGCGCTACCCAGCCGGAGGTATCAGTAAATACCCTGAGTGCTGTGAAAAATGGCGTCTCGCCAGCATCAAACCAATGCTTGGTATTGGCCGGCACGGAGATCAGATCGCCTTGCTCGCAGAACGCATCATAAACCCGGCCATCCACATGCATCACAAAATGCCCGCTGCCATGCACGAAAAACCGGATTTCATCCTCGCTATGGGTATGCTCGGCGAGAAATTTTTGTCGCAGCGCCGGTGCCGCGGGGTTGTCCGGTGTCAGCTTGACGACATCGGCGGAGCCAGCACCTTTGGCGCCCATCAACTGGTCCAGATAGGGTTTGTAAGCCGACAGAATCACCTCAGGGGAATCCCCGGGGCTCAGGCTCACAGGGCTTTCCCAGCGTTCAAACTGCACGCCCAGCGGCGCCAGTTCAGACGCCATCACACTGGCATCTTCGGTGGCCAGAATTGGGGCCGCTGGATTGGCATCTTCAAAAATTTTCAAGCTGCTCATTTCAATCGTCTCCGCTCCAGCTCGCATGTTAGCAAGAATTCCAAGGCCTCTAGGCGCCAAAAAGCATGTTCAACGCCGGTGCCCCAGGCATATACACCGTGGCCGCGGATCACGTAACCAATGGGCGGGTCAGCCAATAATGATGGTTCAATCAGCGCTGCCAGCTTGCTAATGTCCTGGCTATTTTCAAACACCGGAAGGGTTACAGTTACCTCATGCGTGGCAAAGCCGAACGCCTTGATAATTTCATAGTCAGAAAATTGGATGTCGCCTGCCATCGAGAGCACGGTTGCCGCCACCGAATGACCATGCAGCACCGCCCCTACCTGGGGAAACAGCCGATATAGCTGGCAGTGCAACAGGGTTTCAGCACTTGGCTTCTGGCCGGGTGCGGCGGCGCTCCCATCCAGCCCCACTTCGATGATGTCATCGGTATGCAGCCGGCCTTTATGGACGCCACTACGGGTGATCGCCAAACTCTCACCATCCAGCCGCGCCGAGAGGTTGCCAGACGAGCCTGGCACCCAATTGCGCGCATCCATGCGGCGCCCAGCCTCAACCAGTGAGGCGGCGGCGGCGGCCAATCGGGACATTTAGCCGTTATTGACGGTGGTGTTGCTGTTGCTGGTTTCCGGCAAAGGTGCGGTCAGCGAGCTGGTGGCGGCCATTGAGGCATCCTTAGCCTTTTTGCTGTCGTCATCGGCGATGTTCTGCTTGAAGGACTTAATCCCCTTGCCGAACTCACCCATCAGATTGCTCACTTTGTTACTGCCAAACAGGATCAAAACCACCGCCAGAACGATCAGCCAGTGCCAAATGCTGAAACTACCCATAGAAATTCTCCAACCCGCAATTGTATGTGCTTAACCTTGAGGGCACGTATGTACGCCCAACAGCGCACAAAGCCAAATGAAGCATCGTCAACCAGTCAAACCAGCCCCCAGCAGCAACCCGGCATTGTAAAGTAAATGCAGCAGAATGCCTGGTTTGATGGATTGAAACCGCACTCGCATCCAGGCCGCCGTTGCCCCAACCAGCCCAACATCGATGAACCCAACCGGATAGTGAATTTTCTCCGGCGCATGCACCGCCATGAATAAAATGGTAGTAATGACCCCGGCCCAGAGCGGCGAGACCCGGCTGGCCAGGGCGGCAAAAATGCCGCCCCGAAAGATATATTCCTCCGCCGGTGGCGCGATGAACACCGCCAGAACCAGCAGCCCCAGCTTCCAGGCACCGGCGGTTTCAAGTAATTTAGCCGTCTGCAGATTTTGCAACGCCGCGATATCGGGCGGGAAAAAATGCATGATGACGATGACCAGTATAATGATAATACCCGCCAATAAAGCCGCAGTGGCATAGGCGCTGGGTGCTGCCGGGCACCAACCGACGCCACGCGAGCTACCATCATGCAGTTTCGTCGGCCCCACCCGGTTGATGTACCAAACACTCCACCACGTAGCGGTGAGATACCCGGCGAGCGTAGCGGCGACAACATTATTGTGCTGGAGAGGGTGGATATGTGCCAGTGCGGCGCTCACCCCCACAACAAAGGCCATTCCCCCCACCCCGACTCCTTGCATCAGGATAAACCCAACCAGCAGTTTGATCGCCTCCGCCACGCCCCAGCGGCGCGGTATCGTCGGCAGTTGTGTGGATGAGACGGGGGCTATGAGCCGCACGCCCGGCAGCCATTGGCTTTGGAGACACCAATTGAACCCGACGAGACCAATGATCATGCCAAGCAGTGGCAATAAGCCCCGGTGCGCGACGATCGTAACATGGTCAGCCTGTCGTTCAAAAATTCCGCCGAAGCCGAGGCCAATGCAGGCAAACAAACTTGACCAAACAGTACCGATAACGACGCGCATCATGCTGTACTTTCAGTCAATTGTTTGAGTATCGAAACCGCATCTTCGCCCGCCAACCGCATGGCACGCAAGGTGGGAGCGCCATCGCGCTTGGCCAACCGTTTACCGTTGGCATTCATCAGCAATTTATGGTGCGTGTACACCGGGCTCGGCAGACCCAGCAGTTTTTGTAGCAATACGTGGAGATGAGTGGCGGCAAGCAAATCCTCGCCGCGCGTGACATGCGTTACCCCTTGCAGAGCATCATCATGCACCACGCATAAATGATAGCTGCTGGGAACATCACTGCGTGCCAGCACCACATCGCCAAGTCGTTGCGGCACTGCCTCCACCCAGCCCGTACTTTCCTCGAAAAACCGCAATGGTCCTGGCCCGTGTATTACCGCGCGCAACGCCTGGTTAACATCCAGCCGGCGGGCATATTTTCGCCCCTCGGCGATTCTGGCCGCCCGTTCGGCAGTGCTAAGGGTTTTGCAGGTGCCCGGATAAACCACCTCCCCGCCATGCGGGGCAGCCTGCGCCTGCGTAATGTCGGAGCGGCTGCAAAAACATGGGTAAAGTAACCCCCGGTCCTCGAAACGGTTCAGTGCGGCGGTGTATTCGGCCAAATGCGCCGACTGCACCCGCACTTCGCCATCCCATCCCAGCCCCAGCCAGCGCAAGTCTTCAACGATGGCATCGGCATATTCCGGCTTGCAGCGGGTGGCATCAATATCCTCCAGCCGGAGCCGGAATTTACCACCTGCCGCGCGCGCTTTCGCCCAGCCTTTACAGGCTGAAAACGCATGTCCCATGTGCAGATACCCGGTCGGGCTGGGGGCAAAACGGGTCACAACATCCATGCCGCTTAACATGACAAAGCGTTGACATCTGACAAGCCACCTTGCGGCTTTGCGCGGCTTTTGTCATAAAACTCCCATGGCACGCAGACTCCACCAAATATGGCAGGGTTACATGGCTAAACCCCAACATTTAGTCCCTTTCTGGGACAGGTTCAGTAATGCCTGACGGCGGGTTCAATTTTCCCGCCCTTGTTTTAAATGCGGATTTCCGTCCGCTTTCCTATTTTCCGTTATCTACCTGGAACTGGCAGGACGCTGTAAAAGCAGTGTTCCTTGATCGTGTGTCGGTGCTCTCCGAGTATGAGCGCGAGGTGCATTCACCCAGCTTCACCATGCGGCTGCCCTCGGTTATCGCACTGCGCGATTTTATCCCTTCGGCCCGAATGCCCGCTTTCACCCGGTTTAACGTGTTCCTGCGTGACTGTTTCACCTGCCAATATTGCGACTCCAAGCGCCCGGCGCCGGAACTCACCTTCGACCATGTGATCCCCCGCGCCCGGGGGGGCCGCACCTCCTGGGAAAACGTGGTGGCGGCCTGCGGTAGTTGTAACTTGCGCAAAGGCAGCAAGCTGCCGCGCGAATGCCATATGATCCCGCGTCATGAACCCCGCCGCCCCACCAGTTGGGAGCTGCAGGACAGGGGACGTGCATTTCCGCCCAATTTCCTGCATGAGAGCTGGCGAGACTTTCTTTATTGGGATTCGGAGTTAGAAAATTGAGCTTAACCCTTGTTGACGCCCGCAAAATCCTCGATGCCGCGCTGGATCATTGCATCGATCATAAATACAAGCCCATGGTGGTCGGCGTCATTGATGCCCGCGGTGCCTTGGTGGCATACGCCGCCCAGGACGGCACCAGCCTGAAACGCGGCGCAATTGCGCTTGGTAAAGCCAACGGCGCGGTAGCGCTGGGTATGGGCACGCGCGCGCTGATGAAACGCGCCGAAACCCAAGCTTATTTCATTGACGCTGCCACCGCCGCCATCGGCGGTTCGCTGATCCCGGTCCCCGGCGGCGTTCTGATCAAAAAAGCCGGCGTGCTGGTGGGGGCTATTGGCGTCTCCGGTGATACCTCTGATAACGATGAAACCGCAGCGCTCGCTGGGATTGCGGCAGCCGGGTTTGAGGCCGATCCCGGCTAACGCCCGCCCCCCACCCCGTTATTCGTGCGAGGTGAATAAAGCTTCCTAGCGTTAATGCGTCACGCCGCTTGCGGTGCTAAATATCTTTATTAGAAAATACTTGGTTTTAGCCTGCAATTTTTTGGGAAGCCGCAGATTTTGAAAATAGGATCTTCACGCGCATCCCCTCGTTCGGAGCCGATTGAACTTCGATCTTCGCTTTGGCGTTGGTTCGCAGGGATTGCACGATAAGTGCACCCAGTTTGCCAACTTTTGGCCAGGTGCCGTCTGGCGGCAAACCAACGCCGTCATCGGCAACCAGCACTTCACAGCCGGAGTCACCAGCCAGACTATGCAGCGTAATGGTACCGCCGTCGCGGCCCTGAAATGCATATTTTAAAGCATTTGTCAGTAACTCATTGACCACCAGCCCAACCGGCATCGCCACATTTACCGAGACCGGATAGCTATCCACCTTGAGGTCAAGCCTAATACCCTCGACCGCATGCGAGTGCAGTACCGAGGAGGCGATTTCACTTAGATATGTTCCGAGATCGATCTCGCCATTTTCACCCTGGTTTGTCAAAGTAGCATACAGTAGCTTGATTGAATCGATGCGGCCGGCCAGCCTGCCGAACCGCGCCGTGTCGATATTGCCTTTTGCGGCCCGCGCTTCAAGCCGGATCAACGAGGTAATCATTTGTAGATTGTTTCTGACACGGTGCTGCACTTCGAGCAGCAGCGTATCTTTTTCCCGCAATTGGCGTTCGAGCTCTTCGCGCTGGCTTTCATCATGGTTGCTGACATCGATCAAAGCGGCAAGCCGGTACATGGGAACGCCATCTTCGTCTTCGATAACATTGGCGTAAGCATCGATTAATGTGGAGCCGTGCTCAGGGCTACCAATACGAAAAGTGCCGACAAAATCACTAGATTCCGTGATGGCGGTTCCGAGCAACCTAGTATCGTCTGTAATATCGGTCTGGTCGAATAAATCCCGCCAGCGTTTGCCAACAATCTCGTTAGTGTTAATACCGCACACGGCCTCAAAGGCAGGATTTGCATAGGTTATATCTTCAGTGTGTTCCATCTGCGCGACCGCAATGGCGATGGGGATGGCATCGAGAAATCTGCGAAACGCATCATTCTCAAACGCTGCCACGAGGTCAGGCGTTGACAGCAGATTTTCAAGATCTTTCATTTGAGAGCCCTGTTCTGTCATACCTGATGGCATTCCGAAGATTGTATAAAGGTTTCAGAAAGCACAAGAAGCTGCACTGGAAAACCAGAAGCTACGGCAGATGGCCTGATTTGTCTACACGGCATCGTTGTTGGTGCAATACAGTACAATTTTTAGCGGCAGTTGGCAGGCGGAAACATCGCGCACAACACGCGCTGCAAGTCATTGGTGGTATAGGGTTTTCCCAAGGTCGGGCGGTTGCGGAACTCCCCTGAGATTGCAGCTCTGCCAGAGCCACTTGAAAATGCGAACGGAATATTACGCTCGCTCAGAGACGTTGCGACGGGATAGATGGTTTCGCCAGCCAGATTAATATCAAGAATGGCGCCATCAAAAATCTCGGTCTGAATCAGTGCCAGCGCCCCCGCCACGTCTGAGGCTTGGCGACTTTCATAGTCCATGTCAGCAAGCTGTTCTTCGAGCAAAAGGGTCAAAAATATATCATCCTCGACAATAAGTAACCGCTTTGCCAGCGTCTGTGAGGCGTCAGCCCGTGTAACCGAAGTGGCATTGGAATGACCGCCAAATTCTTGCTGAAAAGCCATGACTATTTCCTCTTAGCTCTATTAGAAACCTACATTTCTTTCGAAATCGGCATGAACGGCCCGATAATCAAGCCTTTTGTTGATTTAACTTTTCGGTAATCGGAGCTGCCGGTTGCTTTGCATGCGGCCTGGATCAGGTCGTGCATTATCGCAAAGTTGGCGAAGTCTTGATATAATTTGCGGTTGATGCGGACCTCGAGACATCGTCTTAAAGTGATAGCGCCCCCTGTACCGGTGCGGCTTTTACCGCCACCTCACCATCAGAAAATCTGAGGTTTAGTGCAGCCCCAGGTGCCACCGCCAAGCTTGAGGAAACAGCAATCCCTTTCGGCGTTGTCACCAGCACAAACCCCCGTGCCAGCACCGCCTCGTACGAAACCGCCGCCAGCCTGGCCGCCAACGCTTCAACCCGCATCCGCCCTTCCCGCAGCCGGTTTGGCAGCGGTGTTGTTAACCGATGCTGCAATAACGCCACCTGGCTTCGGCTATGAGCTAAAATTTCACGGGGATGCACCAGCCGGTTTGCCAGCCGCTCCAACCCGGCGCGTTTGGCGGTGGCAAAGTTCGGTAATGCCAGAACCAACCGCTCCGCCCGGTCATCCAGCCGCTGCCGCGCTGCTCCTAAAATCCCAGGTAAATCCGGCAATTTGCCTGCGGCGCGGTCAAGCCGCAATCTGGAAGCACCCGCGATGCGCGAGAGTGCTCCGGTCAGCCGGGCGGTTTTTTGCGCCAAATCCGCCTGCAACTCTAGCCGTGCTGGAATGGCCATTTCAGCTGCGGCGGTGGGGGTGGGGGCGCGGCGGTCTGATACATAATCAATCAACGTCGTATCAGTCTCATGACCAACGGCTGAAATCAGTGGAATGGTGCAAGCCGCAGCTGCCCGCAGCACGGCCTCATCATTGAAGGCCATTAAATCTTCAAGCGAGCCACCGCCGCGCGCTACAATCAACACATCAGGCCGGGGAATTTCCCCGCCTGCCACCAACCCCGAAAACCCATTGATCGCTGCCGCAATCTGGCCTGCCGCTGCCTCGCCTTGAACGGCCACGGGCCAGAGTAAAATTGGAGTCGCAAAGCGCCGTGCAATGGTGGTTTTAATATCCTGCAACACCGCCCCCTGTGCCGAGGTAATCACCCCGATTAAGCGGGGCAGCATTGGCAAACTGCGTTTTTTTTCCGGTGCAAACAGCCCTTCGGCAGCCAGTTTTGCTTTCAAAGCTTCGATTCGTGCCAGCAGCGCGCCGGCCCCGGCATATTCCAAGCGCTCAACAATCAATTGGTATTCCGAGCGCTCTGGGTAGGAGGTGATTTTGCCGGTGGCGATCACCTCCAGCCCGTTTTCTGGCTTCAGCCCCACCTTAGTGGCGGCAAATTTCCAAATAATGCCCTTAATTTTGGCCCCTTCATCCTTCAGGGCAAAATAGGTGTGGCCGGAGCCATAAACCTTCAGTTCGGTGACCTCACCGCGTACCCGCACGCGCCCAAACGCCCCTTCCAGGGTTTGTTTCACCGCACCGGCGATCTCAGAGACCGAAAATTCAGGCGTGTTGGGCATGTCGCTCATGATGAAACTCTATGATAGAGCGCCGGGAAGCAACAAGGGGGTGGCATTATGCGGGTATTGATTATTGGGTCAGGCGGGCGGGAACATGCTTTGGCCTGGGCCATCTCGACCAGCCCGTTGTTGAGCAAACTCTATGTCGCACCCGGCAACCCTGGCACTGCGGCCATTGCTGAAAATGTCGCGCTTTCAGCCAGCAACATCGCTGGCCTGGTAAAATTTGCAGTGGCGCAGAAAATTGACCTGGTAATCCCCGGCCCGGAAGCGCCGCTGGTGGCGGGCATTGCTGATGCTTGCGCCGCCGTAGGCATTGCTTGTTGCGGCCCCACCGCCGCCGCCGCTCAATTGGAAGGCAGCAAGGCGTTTTGCAAAGACATTGCTGATGCTGCGGGCATACCCACAGCGGCCTGGGCAGAATTTACCGATGAAGATGCAGCGCATGATTATATCGAGGATTACGGCGCCCCGATCGTTATTAAGGCTGATGGTTTGGCGGCAGGCAAGGGCGTGGTGGTAGCCACCACCGAGGATGAGGCTCACGCGGCGGTGCAAGCCATTATGGGTGATAAAATCCACGGCGCGGCGGGTGCCAAAATCGTCATTGAGGAGTGTTTATTCGGCGAGGAAATTTCAGTATTCGCCCTTTGTGATGGTTTGGATGCGCTGTATCTTGGCGTGGCTGCTGACCATAAAAGAGTTGGTGAAAACGATACCGGCCCAAACACCGGGGGCATGGGCGCTATCTCGCCACCACCCTGGGCCAGCCAGGAAATTATCGATGAAACCATGGCGCGTATCATCCGCCCGGCTCTGGCGGCGATGGTGGCACGTGGCACGCCCTTCAGGGGTTTTTTATTCGCCGGTTTAATGGTGACTGAGGATGGCCCCAAGTTGATTGAATTCAATGTCCGCTTTGGCGACCCTGAATGTGAAACACTCCTGCCGCTGATGCAGTCTGATTTACTAGCTGTCCTGCAGAGCGCCACCAACGGCACGCTTCAACACGCCAGCATTACCTGGAAAAGCGCAGCTTCGGCCACCGTGGTGGTATGTTCCAAAGGCTATCCGGGTGCCTATGCCACCGGCAGCGAAATTTATGGCTTGGAGGAAGCAGGCGAACTGCCGGGTGTGATGATTTTCCACGCCGGCACTATGGCCGAGCAAGGGGGAATTCTGGCCAATGGTGGCCGGGTACTGGCTGTCAACGCGATTGGCGATGATCTTGCCCAGGCAGTAAAACGGGCTTACGCGGCGGTGGATGCCATTGAATGGCCAGATGGTTTTTGCCGGCGTGATATTGGCAAACGCGCCATTACGCACCCCTGAGGCTAATTTACATCAGGTAAGGGTTTGCGCGCGCACCAGCCGTGCGAACGCGCCATCAGCGTTGAGCAGCTCAGAATGGGTGCCCCGTTCAACAGCTCGACCATTGGCCATTACTACGATCATGTCAGCATCACGCACGGTTGATAGCCGGTGTGCCACCACAATGGTGGTGCGGCCAGCCCGCAAACTTGCTAAAGCCGCCTGCACGGCTGCCTCACTTTCAGTATCTAGGGAGCTAGTGGCTTCATCGAGCAGTAAAATGCGCGGGTTACGCAAAATTGCCCGGGCCAGTGCCACGCGCTGGCGCTGACCACCCGAGAGCCGTTGACCGTTGACGCCAACTTTGGTGGCGAACCCCTCAGGCATCGCGGCGATGAACTTGCTGCATGCGGCAGCTTCGGCTGCTGCTGCAATTTCAGCATGGGTGGCATCTGGCTTGCCCATGGCGATGTTGGCTTCAATGCTTTCATCAAACAACAATGCATCTTGCCCCACATAGGCAATGGCACTTCGCAAAGATGCTAACGTAACATGGCTGATATCAGCACCATCGATCAAAATCTCTCCGGCGGTGGGGGTATATAGCCTTGGAATCAGCGCCAGCGCGGTTGATTTCCCAGCCCCTGAGGTTCCAACCAACGCCAGCATTTTGCCAGGTGCCGCAACGAATGAAAGATCAACCAAGCCGGCCCGGCCATCTGGGTAGGCAAAGGCCACACGGTTGAATTGCAATTCGCCAGGTCCTTCTGGCAACGGCATGGCATCAGGCAGATCAGCAATGGCGGCTGGTTCGTCAATAACATTAAACACCCGCACCAGCCCGGCCAGACCTTCCTGAATGGCGGAATTCATGGTGCCAAGTGAGCGCAATGGCCGCGAGGCGATCAGCAATGCCGAGATAAAACCCATGAAGTTGCCAACCCCGGCCCCGCCAATGGCATTACGGTAGCCCTCAAACCCAATCACCAGGGCTACCGCCACACCGCCCAATACCTCCAGCATTGGGTCCAGCCGGGCGCGCACTTTGGTCATTTTAATCAGCGCTTCATAAAGCTGCCCAAAAGAGGCGTTAGCGCGGGATTTTTCGTAAGTTTCCAGCCCGTAGGCGCGTATGGTGCGGGCCTGGGCAAAGCTTTCGTTCAAGGTGGCGGCGGCTTGCCCAACGGTCTCCTGCATGTTGCCAGATGAATGGCGCATCCGTTTGCCTATTTTTTGCACCGGAATGCCAGCCAGCGGGTATAACAACGCTGCAACCAGGCTTAACTTCCAGTCAATCGCGAACATAGTGATGACCAGCCCGAACACGGTGGTGACATCAGCCACGGCGCTCACGGCGCGTCCCATGGCATCACGCACCATGGTGGCATCAGTGGTTAAGCGCGCCGCCAGCGTGGCGGGCGCCTCACGTTCCACCCGCGCCAGGGCGGCATCAGTAAGGTGGCCAAACATGGTGGTTTGCAGCCGCCGGATGACCAACAGCACCATGTCCTGGGTCAGAACGGTCTGAAAATACATCGAAACGCCTTTGATCGCCGTGATCACCAGCACCAAAATCGGCACCTGATAAAGAATCCTGGCATCTTTTTTGGAGAACAGGTTGAACGCCCAGTCGATGATGGCGGGGTAAAGGGCGGTGGTGGCGGACATGACCAGGGTCATCACCACGATCAAAATGATCCTGCCGCGGTAAAACTTAATATGCTCGCGCCACAACCGTATGATCAGCGCGACGGTAGTGGCGGAAGCGGGTGGTGGTATATTCATGATGTCCGCTTAGCCAGAATTCCACCCGCCGACAAATTGCGGTACTGGCTTGGTATGAACAGGATTTTCCAAGGTGATCTTTCAACCAAGGCCGGGCGGCGGAAAGCCTGGGTTGACGCTTTGTTTGCCGACCATGCGCTTTTTCGGATTTTATGGACCAATTTTGCGGTGGTCTCACCCGGGCGGCTATATCGCTCAAACCACCCGACGCCGGGCCATCTGGCGGCATTTACCCGCAAGGCGGGTTTGAAGTCGCTGATCAACCTGCGTGGTCAGACTAGATATGGCTCGGACGCACTCTCGCGCGATGCCGCGGCACGGCTTGGGCTGGATTTTTATGATATGGCGCTGGAATCCCGAGGTGCGCCTCAAAAAGACCGGATTCTCCGGTTGGCCGAGATTTACCGCACCATGCGGGCTCCAGCACTCATCCATTGCAAGTCAGGGGCGGACCGCGCTGGCCTGGCCGCCGGATTATTCGTGCTGATGAATGGCGGCACCGCCAAAGCGGCGATGCGCCAGCTCAGTTTGCGCTATGGCCATATCAGCCAAGCCAAAACCGGTATTCTGGACATGTTTTTTACGGCCTACGCCCGCGATGGCGAGGGCAAGAAGCCGTTTTTGGACTGGGTGCGCGATGATTATGACGAGGCGGCGCTGCGGACGTCCTTCAAGGCAAACTCGATCGCCGGGTTTATCAATGATAGAATTTTAGCGCGTGAATAGGCGGCTTTATTTGCCGACGCTGGGTTTTTTCAGCGTGGCGTTTTGTACCGCCTCATGGATGCCGCTGGCACCTTCATTGGCCGCGGCGGCGGCAACATCGCCCCAATAGGGGGTGATGTCGCTGGGGTTGAGATCGTGCAGTTGTGTCACCTGACCGATTTTACGATTGTTCGAATCGTTGATCATCCAGTCGATTTCAACCATGATTTGATGATTGGCATCGGGTTTGGTGGTGACGATGCCATTGATGATGAAATCGGCTTGCGCGGGCTTATCGACAAGTTCAACGCCGAGTTTGGGTAAGGCACGGGTTACATCAAGGGTAAGGGCGTTATCGCCATCACCGGGCGCTCCGGTAACGCCGGTGATGAACAACCGGGGCGGGCGGTTTTCCAATGAGTTCGGGTTGCTCTGCTGGACGCTGGCATTCACCGCCGAAAGTAGCTTGGCGAGTGTCGCGGCGTCGGTGGTGGCGGCCTGGTTCAGCATATCGGGCGTGCCGTTGGCCCAACCGGCTTGAGCAATCGGCGCACCGTCCTGGCTGGCGTAGGTTTTACCATCCGGGCCAGTGATTTGATAATGCGGAATAACGCTACCATTTGAGAGGTGTGCGGTGGTGATGATTTGCCAATCAGCCTTATCGGCGGGTTTGGCGACACTTGGGACATCGGCGGCTACCAGCGCGCTGGCCAGGTCGCCCGCGTAAAGTTTGGCGGCATCATCGCTCAGCAGGGCACCGGTGGGAGTAGGCACGATCAGCACCGGCGGTGGCGGGACCGCGAGCCTGGCACCGGCCGCGCCAGGGTTGCCATAAAATGGCTCGGGCAGGGTACCGCAACTGCTGAGTAGCAGAGCTGTGGCAACGAGGGGAGCGTATTTCATAAGCGGATGACCGATATTTGATGGCCGATGGCGGGCTCATTACGGAGCGTCCGGCGGCGGTGGGAGAAAAAGTTGATTTCATCCGCGCAGGTATCATGCGGCATGATCTCGGTGGTTACACCAATGGTGCGCAGGCGGGCGGCGCAATAGCCGGGCAGGTCGAACTGCCAGCGGGCCGGGCGGCCATGGTTGAAAAACTTCTCGGCACCGGGGTTTTGCGCCAGCACAGCGTCGCGCAGGTCGGCGGCGACCTCATAGCTTTGCTGGTGGATGCATGGGCCAACGGCCGCGAGGATGGTTTTGGCACCAAGTTTTTGCATCGCGGCGACGGTGGCTTCGAGCACGCCCGAGACCGCGCCGCGCCAGCCGGCATGGGCGGCGCCGATGATGCTGCCTTGGGTGTCGCTGAACAGTACCGGCGCGCAATCAGCGGTGACCACGCCGATGGCGAGGCCGTGGGTGGCGGTGACCAGCGCATCAGCCTCGCCGCCCTGACCGATGGCCCAGGCGGTGGTGGCGGTGATGACGCCGGTGCCGTGAATTTGTTTAACGCCGAGTAAATTTTCTGGGGCGACACCGATTTTTTCGGCCACCAGACTGCGGTTTTGCAAAACATTGGCCAGCGCGTCGGCACCCGAGAGGCTGCAATTCAGGCTGTTGTAGGACCCGGTTGAGACGCCGCCTTGGCGGGTGAAAAAGCCGTGGCAGGCGGGCAGGGTGGCAGTGAAGGGGTGCAGGCTCATGTTTCAAATCCCGGCAGAGTCGGAAAATTCGCCGGGCAGACCGCCATTACTTTGAAAAGGCTGCCCATGGCGGTAGGGTCGGTGAGGCGTTGGGCGGCGAGGCGGAGGTTCTGCGCCATGGCGGGGTTGCGTTGTGCCAACTGGTCGGTGCGCTGCATAAAGCCGAGCGCGGTGAGGAAAGCGTTTTGCTTGATTGGCCCTTGCGTGGCAGCCCCGGCGGCACGGGCCGCTTGTGCCAGGGCCGCAAAATCGACATGCGCGGTGATGTCCGCTGCGCCGGGTACTTCTAGAGGGTTACTGAATTTTCTAAGGTAGATGGCTTGTACGCTCTCACCGGCGGCTGATTGCATCGGCCCGTAATCGATGAACAGCCCGATGGCGTTACGTTTGGCGATGCCGCGTACGAAGGCGGCGGCGGTCTCGTTAAGTTCCTGCACGGTGTTGTCAGGGGCGCTGGCAAGAGAGATGGCGGTGGGCTGTTCAACATAGGCGCCGTCAGCCACAAAACGTTCATGCCACACGCCATCCCGGCAGATGAATTGCCGTACTGGCAGGGCGTCGAGAAATTCGTTGCCGATGATGATCATATCGCCCGCTGGAAGGTCAGCCAGGCTTTGATGCCAGTGGGCGTGCGGCACGCGCTGGTTCTGTTCGGCTTGCAGGCGCGCCGAAGTTTCGATGAAATGCACATTGGCGGCTGGGAAGTTGCGCAGCATGTCTGCCATCATCACCCCCCGCCCGCCACCAGCTTCGACCAAATGAATGTCTGGGGGTGAGCCCATCATCTGCCAAACTACCCGCGCCCAGGCGCCCAGCACTTCGCCAAAAACCTGGGTGAGTTCAGGGGCTGTTACAAAATCATCAAAAGGGTTGTGCTGCGCGTAATAGGCTGCATTCGCGCGGGCCATAAAATGATCGAACCGTTCAGGCTGCATCTTCGCGGTTCGGTGAAATTCTCGGCCCATACAGGATAAAACCGATGCCGATGAAAATCATCGGGATCGATAATATTTGCCCCATGGTGGTGCCGAACGGCAGAAAACCTAAAAACGCATCAGGCTCGCGGAAACATTCCGAGAAGATGCGCGCACAGGCGTACAGAACCAGGAAAATGCCAGTCAGCTTACCGGGCGCGTTGCGCAGGCGGTAAAAGCGCGACGCTACGAACATGATGATAAACAGCAATATACCCTCGGTGGTCATTTCGATCAGTTCAGAAGGGTAACGAGGGATGCCGCCGGCGTAAGGTGAGGGGAAAATCATGGGGAAGGGAAACCATGGGTCGGCGGGACGGCCCCATAATTCGCCATTGATGAAATTGGCGAGACGGCCAAGGCCAAGGCCAAGCGGCACCGCGATGGCAATGCGATCGGCAAAGCGGAAGATGTTCAGCCGATGTTTTTTACTGAACCAGATGATCGCGAGCGACACGCCGATAAAGCCGCCGTGCGAGCTCATACCGCCATCCCACACCGCAAAAATACTGAGCGGATGGGTGAGGAAATATAGCGGCTGATAGAACAGCACGTAGCCAAGCCGTCCGCCAAGAATGACACCCAATGTGGCCCAGGTGAGGAAGTCATCAACCAGTTCACCAGAGGCCGCTACCGGCGTTTCAGCGCACATGCGCCGCACCAGCCGCCAGCCCAGGATCAGCCCCGTGATATAGGCCAGTGCATAGTAGTGGATAAAAATCGGGCCGATGTGAAAGCCCTTGGGGAATTCAGGAAGAATGATGGGGCTCACCGGTAGATATCCGGCTGCTTCAGAAATTGTTGAATATATCGCTGCACACCATGCTCCAGTGTGGTGAAATGACGGGTGAACCCGGCGGCGCGGAGCCTGTCCATGCGCGCTTGGGTAAAATTTTGATATTGGCCGAGCAAAGCGGGTGGCATGTCAATGTAGCTGATCCGCTCGCGTACGCCGTTGGCGGCGCATACGGCGCGGGCGAGGTCAGCATAGGTACGGGCCTTGCCAGTGCCGAGGTTGAACAGGCCGCTGAGCACTGGGACATCGAGCATGAAACGCAGGGCAGCAATGACATCATCGATCCAGATGAAGTCGCGGGATTGGTCTCCGTTGGCGATGCCTGACTGGCTGGAGCGGAACAGGCGGGCTGGTTGGCCGGCGGCGACTTCGTCATGCTTGACCTTCACTACCGAGACCATTTTGCCTTTGTGGTATTCGTTCGGGCCGTACACGTTAAAAAATTTTATCCCAGCCCAGGCCGGCGGCGCAGGAGCCCCGGCTTCAACCTGCGAGGCTACCCATAAGTCGAACGCGTGTTTGCTCCAGCCATATAAATTAAGCGGGCGTAGGCGTTTGAGGGCGGCAATGGAACAATCATCGTCAAAATCCTGGCTGCCATCGCCGTAGGTGGCGGCTGAAGAAGCGTAGATGAAGCGTACCCCGTTCACGGCGCACCAGTTCCAGAGAGTCTGGCTGAGGGTGACATTGCTGTGCCAGACCAGATCACCATCGGTGGCGGTAGTCTCGGAGATCGCACCGAGATGGTAGATGGCTGTCAGCGGCGGGTTTTCAGCCAAGAAACCAGCCAGCGAATCGGGCCGGATAATGCGTGACGGTGGGTGGTTACGCAGGTTCTGCCACTTGTTTTCATGGCCGAGCCAGTCGCAGATCACAACGTCCCGCCCCTCCTCATGGAGAGATTCCTGTAAATTCGAGCCGATGAACCCAGCTCCGCCCGTGACCAATATCATGGAGGCGCTTATATAAGCCTGACCCTTATGATGAAAGACCTATCCCGATGAACGATCGCCCGAAGTTTTTTGATGATTTAGCCGGTGTCGCCGGCGGTGCATTATCGGCTCTGGCCGGGATGCGTGAGGAAATAGCCTCAATGGCGCGGGCGCGGGTCGATGAGGCGGTGCGGCGGCTGGATTTGATCAAGCGTGATGAATTTGACGTCATGGTGGAGATGGCGACCCTCGCCCGCGAGCAATCGGAACTGCTTGAAGCGCGGGTGAAAGTGCTTGAGGCGGCGCTGGCCAGTGCTTCGAAGCTACCATCTGAAGTTGAACAGGTTGTTTCGCACGGACCCGAAATTTAAACAATAATAAGACTCTATTTAAGCAAATTTCACTTAAAGATTGAGCGTAATTTTTAATTCACAGAACATTACACAAATTTAACCATATGATTGTTCCGATTGCGAACGTACTTATCAAGTATAACTAGGAAATCATTGGATGTTTCAGGTGCCGGCGGACAAATGGGATTTTCTTGACTGAAAGTTAACTAACCTACATTCTAAGGAAACATAATCGCAAGGAAGTTAATACAATGGCCCTTCGGACCTCGGATTTATTACCTTGCCAAATGTTTTTTTCTAGAGGTCATGTTATTGCCGGTGTTGCGGCATTGCTGATGCAACTAACTATTGTTTTATGGCCGATGGCAGCATCGTGGGCGCGTAAATCCAGCAGGTCTGGAGCTGCCGCGCCGGGACGTAAACCTG
>JAQNCT010000108.1 GCA_029077825.1 Acidocella sp.
TAAAGACGAATGGGTCAACACGCAAAGGGCAGAGGGCAACAACACGTGCGATCGAGCGGTGTCTTGGTGCAAGGAGAGTTGTAAAAGGGTGGCCGGAGTGACACACCTCGCTTGCCAATCGGGAAGCAATTGCCGTGCCGACAAACCCGTCGCGAATGACAAAGCCACGACCGACACGGTCACCGTTGGCTACAGAAAACATGGGCAGCGAGGTTAACATGCGTCACAAGCCCCTGCGTTGCCGCCCGTTCCGCCAAAGCACTCTGGCCAAACTCATGCATCACAATTTCCTGTGTTGCCGCCGGCAACGCCTTCATCGCCGCCGGATTACCCAATATCCAATACCCATCCCACACATGCTGCGAAAGCGCACAATATTTCTGCACCTCATAAAGCTTGGCCGTGTCAATAATGGCCAGCGGGTTTTCCTGGCCCTCAACCAAATGGGTCTGCAAGGCGGTATAAACTTCTGAAAAATCAATCGGCGTCGGATAGGCCCCTAATGATTTGAACAAGGTCGTCAGCAGCGGCGCATTGGGCACCCGAATTTTGAAATTCTTCAAATCTCCAGGCTCACGCACAGGCTTAGCAGATGATGTAATCTGCCTGAACCCGTTATTCCAGCTCGGCCCAATGGCAGTCATACCATTTTCGCCAATTTTCTGCGCAATAAATTTACCAAGCGGGCCATCCATCGCCTGCCACACCTGGTCATAATTCTTGAACGCAAAACCAATATTCACAATCCCCGCCGCCGGCACCGTGGTGGCCAGCACTGAAGACGCCATGTTTATAAACTGCACAGCCCCCAGCCGCACCTGCGATATCAACTGCGCATCTGTGCCAAGCTGGGCGGCCGGAAAAATATTAATCTGCAACTGCCCCTTGGTGGCTTCCAAAATCCGGTCTGCCGCCGCCTTGGCCTGTATATTCACCGGATGCGACGGCGCCTGGCCCGTCGCCAGCTTATAGGTAAATTGCGCCGCCTGCGCCGGGCGCGCCAAAATGCCAAATAATGGCAAAGCCGCACCGGCAACCAACGCATTCCGTCTGGTAAGTTTCATCATTTCCTCCAATTTTATATCATTATAGGTTTTTACTTCGTCTCCGGCAGCCTGTTGCGGCTACCGGCTCAGCCACGCCTTAATCCGCCGCACCACCGCCTCGGCTGAAATTCCATAGCGTTCATGCAAGGTGGGCAACGCGCCGGCATCCAAAAACGCATCCGGCAGCGCAATCTGGCGAAACACCGGCGCCACCCCATGGCTCAGCAGCAGCCGCGCCACCGCCTCACCCAGCCCGCCTATCTCAGAATGGTTTTCCGCCACCACCACCAGCCGCCCCGGTTTTGCGGCCGCCGCCAAAATCCGTTCCTCATCCAGCGGTTTAATGGTCGGCACATGCAGCACCGCCGCATCCACCTTGTCCGCCGCCAGTAGCTTCGCCGCCTCCAATGCCCGCATGGTCATAAAGCCTGATGATATCACCAGCACATCATTGCCATCACGCAACATCGCTGCCTGGCCGATGCGGAATTTATAGCCATATTCTTCCAGCACCACCGGCACATTGCCGCGCAGCAGCCGCATGTAAACCGGCCCCTCATGCGCCGCTATCGCCGGCACCGCCTGCTCAATCTCAAGCGCATCGCACGGGTCAATCACAGTCAGGTTCGGCATGGCGCGGAATATCGCAATATCATCAGTCGCCTGGTGGCTGGGGCCATAGCCCGTGGTCAGTCCCGGCAGCGCGCAAATAATTTTTACGTTGAGTTTTTCCTCGGCAATCGCCATGCAAATAAAATCATAAGCCCGGCGTGCGGCAAACACCGCATAAGTCGTCACAAACGGCATGGCCCCTTCACGCGCCAACCCGGCAGCGGCACTCATCAGCAGCTGCTCGGCCATGCCCATCTGGTAAAACCGCTCCGGGTAGGCTTTCGCAAAAACATGCAAATCCGTATATTTCGCCAAATCAGCGCTCAGCCCCACAATCTCGGGCCGCGTTGCCGCAAGGGCCACCAGCGCATTGCCAAACGGTGCCGGCCGCGTCTCCTGCCCCGGTGCCGCCAATGATGCAATCATCGCCGATGTGGTAAGTTTTTTTGGTGCCGTCACTGCCTGGCTCATGCCT
>JAQNCT010000109.1 GCA_029077825.1 Acidocella sp.
ACCACATCACCAGTGTTGGGATCAACAAAGGCCTTCGACGCATCAACCGGGGTGACAATCGCGCCATCCAGCGATGCCTGATTGGTGGTGGCGGTGCCCAGCACCGGGGCTTGGTTGGTTGCGTCAATGGTAAAGGTTTGGGTGGCAGTTCCGTTCGCGTTCGAGGCCGTCACTACGACAGTATATTTTCCGTCAATCAAACCGTTGGTGCCCGAAACACTGGGTGCGTTGAGCGAAGCATTATGGTCGATGGTTCCGGTGATGGCGCCTGTAGTAGAATTTATGGAAAGGCCGAGGGGCAAGCCGGTAGCCGAATACGTCATGGCGACGCCGGTCGTATCAACAAAATATGTGCCCGCTGCGACCGAAACTGCGGTAGAATCGGGTCTAATAACATTTGAAATGGTGCCTGCTTTATAGGCAGTTACCAAGGCAGATCCAACCATTCCGTCAGCACCGCCGCCGTCCAACAGAACCACATTGATGGTGTTGACGCCAGCAACAAATGTGGACGCACCGCCCCCGCCCGAAGCTGCCTGCATGGCCGTCGAGGATGTTGTGGCCGACGCGGTTACCTTAGTTCCCGACGCGCTCGTGACAACAGTTAATCTGTCCAGACCCTTGCTGTTGGCAACCCAAGGTGTATTCAGCGCTGTGCCTCCAATGAGGACATTGGCAAGCGTATAGCCGGGTGTGTTGCCGGGTTGAAGCTCGAAACCGGCAGCGCTGGACACACTATTGCCGTTAACAGTGATGTTGGCAGAATTATCCAACCAAGCAAAATGCACGGTGGCATCAGCGGTTGCCGCGACATAACCGGTTAAATTGGCGGTAAGGGACACTGTCGATGTTATAAGTGAACTTCCACCGCTTATGGTACCCTTGCTAAAGCTAGTCGTTGCGACTGTCACCGGCCCGCCCGGTGCGACGGCTGCAGGAGCCAAGTCGGAATGCCAGTTTGCCATGAGCCTTGCGTCAAAACTCGCAGTAACCGGGGCGTTGCCGGAGTGATATTCCAGCGTCCAGTTGGCGCCGAGCGATGCTGCGCCGGTGAGATCGGTGGAGGCCTCAATGCTGGCGCCAGTGGCGTTGCCGAGCCTGAGAGCCGCAGAGGCACCATCCGCACCTTGGGCGAAATCGCAGCCATAGACCAAAATTTGTGAATTTGCGCCGAGCGAGGCCTTGATACTGGCCAAATCTTCGGCGTAGGTCGTGCCCATGCTGGTGGTGTTGAGGTCCGCCGTGCCCAGATACAGATTACCCGCCGAACCGTGGGAGACGATCTGCACGGTCTGCACGCCGCTTTGGGCCGCCAGCACGTCGGTGATCTGGCTCACGCCGTCTTTCAGCGGATTGAGGATGATAATTTCCGCGCCAGGTTTCAATTGCGCGGAAATGTCGGCGACCAGCGTATTCAGCCCTTGCAGGCTGCCATCGATGAAGACGATTTCCGAAAAATGGCCATTGGCGGCATGAGCGGCATCCGTGGCCGACACAACCGGCACCTTCGAAAGCACCGAGCCGATGTGGCTCGGTTCACGGGTCGAAGCATAATCTAGGGGGGATGGATTAGCGCGATGGGCGTCATTCTGGGCTATCGCCAGCGTCGCGGCACCCGCCGCATCAAAGGCAATACGCCGTTCAAGCAGCAGGAAATTATCGTTTGGAAGGAAGGGCGGTGCTTTTGCACGGGTACGTAACGCACGCTTTAACGACTTTTCCTTATGATTTTTCATGATTTTACGCCCACTCACATAACTGAGAAACGCAATACGCCCCAGCCGATGAATAGGAGTTTGGGGCCTTTGAGGAAAAATTAGATTAATTCGGGAGAAAAATATGTGGGGTCAGGAATCACAAAAGCGAGGCACAGTCCTTCTAAGACATTTTATAAAACTAAACTAACTCAATATGTTAAGCAATTCTATTTCCTAAAGGGCGCATGAAATTTACAGCATCTTTCAGCGGCCAAAGCCATCGGAAAGGCCGCTTTCGTGCCTTAAGGCTAACGCCACGTTAACTTGCCGATAATAAACTGAAGAAAAGGATTGAATCGGGAGACAAGCATGCACCACAAGCAAACTTCAATCGCAATTTTTTGCACCCTGATGGTGCCCGCACTA
>JAQNCT010000011.1 GCA_029077825.1 Acidocella sp.
TGAATGGGAGCGCGATTTGCGCCCCGGCGGTTTGCGCTACGTCTATCAAACGCAACGGCTGAGCCATCCCGCAGGGGGATGCCCGGTTAAGTGAATGGCCGTCTCTTAATCCCGCAGACGCAGAAGTCAACCATCCAACCCCGAAAACCCGCAGATTCCTTGGGCCACGAAAAACTCGCCCATGGTCCGCTACGGCGAGTTTCCAAACTAACCCTAAGTGCTATAAGCCGTTCGCAATGACACATTTCACCTCCGGCTTCGCCCGCTCCGCCCTGCTCGTCCTGGCTTTAGCCTTGGGCGCGTGTTCCTCCCACGACGCTACCGACGTTGATCTGTCGGGGCCGAACCTGCCGCCGGCTGACAAGCTATACGCTGACGGCATCGCGCAAATGAAGGTGGGGCATTATGAAACCGCGGTAAAAACCTTTGACGCGGTGGAGCAAAACTACCCCTATTCACTCTGGGCCACCCACGCCCAGCTCATGCACGGCTATGCCCAATATAAGCAGCAAAACTACGACGAGGCGATCAGCGCCCTCAATCGCTTCATTGGCCTGCATCCGGAAAACGCCGATATCGCTTACGCTTATTATCTAAAGTCGTTGTGCTACTTCGAACAGATCGACGATGTGCAGCGTGATCAGACCTCAACCTTTGAGGCCATCCAGACCCTGACTGACGTCATCAACCGCTTTCCGGACAGCGCCTACGCCCGCGACGCACGCATCAAATTACGGCTGACTGACAACCGTCTGGCCGGCCATGACATGACAATCGGGCGCTTCTACGAAAAGCAGCATCTCTACGCCGCCGCCGTGGGCCGTTACCAGGACGTCATCACCAGCTACCAGACCACCACCTATGTGCCTGAAGCCCTTGAACGCCTGACAGAAGTTGACCTGCAACTCGGCTTGACCAAGGCAGCCCAGCAAACCGCCTCGGTATTGGCCTATAACTATCCCGGCAGCACCTGGTACCAAGCCGCCTATGATAAATTAAAGGCGCATGATCTACTACCGGCAGCTTCCGAAGCTGACGTGGCGTCCGGCAAACCTGCTCCGGCACCGAAGAAATCCGGTGGTTTCTTCGGGCTATTCTAACCAAGCCGCATGCTGAGCAACCTCTCGATCCGCGATGTGGTGCTGATCGAGCGGTTGGATTTGCACTTCGCCGCCGGTCTTACCACCCTCACCGGTGAAACCGGGGCAGGCAAATCCATCCTCCTGGACAGCCTGGGCCTCGCCCTCGGTGCCCGCGCGGATGCCGGCTTAATCCGCACCGGCACCGAGCAAGCTGTTGTTTCAGCCGTATTTTCAGTGAACAGCGCCCACCCGGCTGTCGCTTTGCTCGACGAACAGGGGCTTGATGCCGGTGACGAAATTCTGCTGCGGCGCATCATCACCAAAGACGGCCGCTCCCGCGCTTTGGTGAACGACCAGCCGGTAAGTGTGACGTTTTTAAAAAAATTAAGCGCTTTGCTGATCGAGGTCCAAGGCCAGCACGAACAAGTCGGCCTGGCGGACCCTGCCAATCATCTGGGGTTGCTTGATGCTTTCGGCGTGCCGCTGGAGGCCCGCATGGCCACCACCGCCGCCTACAAAGCCTGGAAGGATGTCGCAGGCCGCTTAGCTGCCGCCGAATTAAAAATTGCCGAGGCCGCCCGCGATGAAGATTTACTCCGCCATGCGGTGTCGGAACTTACCACCCTGGCCCCGCAACCCGGCGAGGAAGAAGCCTTGGCCACTGAGCGTTTGAGGTTACAATCGGGCGAACGTCGCGCCGAGGCGATCGCCGCCGCCCTGGCTGAGCTTACCCCGAAGGACCGCCGCTCGCTTGGCCCCGCCTCACATTTGCGTGCCGCCGCCCGCGCCCTCTCGCGCCTGGCCGCCCCCAACGGCGAACACCCCGCCGCCGCCGCGATGGCAGCGATTGAACGCGCCGAGGAATCTCTGGCCGAGGCCGAAACCCTGCTCACCCGCCTGGCGCATGAGGCCGAGGATGACCCGCGCGCCCTGGAAGCTACCGAGGAGCGGCTGTTCAGCTTACGTGCCGCCGCCCGCAAACACGGCGTGAACGTGGTCTCGCTGCCGGAATTTCTTGACCAGTTGCGCGAAAAACTCGCCGCCCTGGAAACCAGCACCGCTGACATTGCCGCCCTGACCCGTGAAACCGCTGCCAAACGTGCCAGCTACATCGAAGCCGCCGCCGCTCTCTCCGCCCTGCGCCAGCAAGCCGCCGGCCAGCTCATGCAAGCCTTGGCGTTGGAATTACCGCCCCTGAAGCTTGAACGGGCCCGCTTCGTGGTGGAGCGCACCACCTTGCCCGAAGCTAGCTGGGGTTCGCGCGGTGCCGATTCAATCAAATTCCTGATCGCCACCAACCCCGGCGATGCGCCCGGCGCCTTGGATAAAATCGCCTCGGGCGGCGAACTTTCGCGCCTGATGCTGGGGCTGAAAGTTGTCCTCACCGGCGGTGCCTCGGTTGAAACCCTGATTTTCGATGAGGTCGATTCAGGCATCGGAGGTGCTACCGCCGCCGCGGTCGGCGAGCGCCTCGCCCGTGTGGCGGATGGCGTGCAAGTGCTGGTTGTTACCCATTCCCCACAGGTTGCCGCCCGTGGTGTGGCCCAAATGCGAGTCTCCAAACGCGTGAGCGCTGACCGCGCTGTAACCTTCGTGGAAACCCTCTCTCCCGAAGAACGCCGCGAGGAAATTGCCCGCATGCTGGCCGGCGAATTCGTGACTGACGCCGCGCGAGAAGCCGCCACCAGCCTGTTGGCCGCAACATGAAAGACCAGCTCGCGGCCCTGCTGGCGCGCATTACCGCCGCCAATGAGGCGTACCACGCCAAAGACTTACCGATCATGAGCGATGCCGAATATGATGCCCTGCGTCAGCAAGCCGCTGCCTTATTGGCCGCCCATCCCGAACTTGGCAGTGCCGCCGCGCTTGAAAATATTGGCGCTGCCCCCGCCTCCGGCTTTGCCAAAATTACCCACATCGTGCCGATGCTCTCGCTTGATAACAGCTTTTCGCCTGAAGATTTCTCTGAGTTCTGCGCCCGCATCCGCCGCTTTCTCGGGCTTGATGCCAGCCCGCTGCATTTTGTCGCCGAACCAAAAATTGATGGTCTCTCCATCTCGCTCACCTACGAGCACCATAGATTCGTCCACGCCGCCACGCGGGGCAACGGCACCGAAGGCGAGGATGTCACCCGCAACCTCCTCACCATGGATTGCTTTCCCCGCCAACTGCCGCCCACCGGACCGGCGCGCATTGAAATTCGCGGTGAGGTGTACATGACCAAGCATGATTTTCTGGCGCTCAACGCCTCCCAAACCCGCCAGTTCGCCAACCCGCGCAACGCCGCTGCCGGCTCATTGCGCCAGTTGGATGCCAGCATCACTGCGCAGCGCAAACTCTCGTTATTCGCCTATGCCCTGGGTGATGTTGCAAGCCCGGTTGCCGCCACTCATTGGGCGTATTTGCAAACGCTCAAAGACTGGGGGTTTGATGTTAACCCACTTTCCAAGCGCATCACTGAAACCACAGCCGCGCAATTCCAGGCCAGCATCGGCGAGGCCCGCGCCGCACTACCCTATGATATTGACGGTGTGGTTTATAAAATTGATGATATCGCCTTGCAAAACCGCTTAGGCTTTGTGGGCCGCGCGCCGCGCTGGGCCATCGCCTGGAAATTCCCCGCGATGCGCGCCACCACCACGCTTGAAGCCATTGAAATCCAGGTAGGCCGCACCGGCGCCCTCACGCCGCGCGCCCGGCTAACGCCGGTGAATGTCGGCGGCGTGTTGGTGCAATATGCAACTTTGCACAATGAAGATGAAATTGCCCGCAAGGATTTTTGCCCGGGCGATGTGGTGGAACTGCAACGCGCTGGTGATGTGATTCCCCAAATCATCGGCGTGGTCACCCCCGGCCCCCACCACCAGCCGTTCAGTTTCCCCACCCACTGCCCGGTGTGCGGCAGCTTGGCGGTGCGCGACGCGGATGAAGCCGTGCGCCGCTGCACCGGCGGGCTAACCTGCCCGGCCCAGATCACTGAACGCCTCATCCATTTCTGCGCGCGTGGCGCCTTCGATATTGAAGGCATGGGCGATAAAACCGTACAGGAATTTTTCGAGGCTGGCTTGCTGAAATCCGCCCCTGATATTTTTAAACTCCCCGCCCGTGAAGCCCAAATCGCCGCGCGTGAGGGTTGGGGCAAACTCTCTGCCGCCAACCTCACCGCTGCCATCGAGGCACGGCGTAACATCACCCTGCCCCGCTTTATCTTCGCACTTGGCATCCGCCGGATTGGCGAAAATAACGCCAAGCTCCTGGCCCGGCATTATGGCAGCTTTGCCAACTGGCGCGCCAACATGCAGGCCGCCACCCAAATCGGCTCAGACGCGCGGCTTGAACTTGGCTCAATTTCAGGCGTCGGCCTCACCATCGCCACTGACCTTGCAGCCTTTTTTGCCGAGCCACATAACATCGCCACATTGGATGAGCTGGCCAAGCTGCTCACCATCACCGACGCCCCCAGTGCTACCACCAGCACCTCAGCACTGGCCGGCAAAACCATCGTTTTCACCGGCACCCTCACCATGGCCCGCCCTGAAGCCAAAGCCCGCGCCGAAGCGCTGGGGGCAAAGGTAACGGAATCAGTCTCAAAAAAGACCGATTTTGTCGTTGTCGGTGAAGACGCGGGGTCAAAAGCCAAAAAAGCGGTGGAGTTGGGACTAACCATTTTAACCGAGGCACAATTCCGCGAATTGGCTGAATTAATTTAACAGTGCCCGCAACTGCCGCGCCCGCTCATCATCGACGCCCGCTAAATCCTGCGAAAGTTCAGCCGCAACGTCCGCCAGGCCATAGCGGGCACGATGAAAATAGAAACCAGGCCCGGGTTGAATTGGCCTGGCCAGGCAGTCGCTTTCATACAAAATAGTGCGCGGCAGTGCATGCCAGATAATCCGGTGCTTGTAATAAGGCCAGAAATCTGGCTGCAACATTTCAGCTATAAGCTTGGTCGCTTCAAACAAGCGTGTGACAGGGCGGGCTTGGCCAATAAAATAACGATCGCCCATCCCATCCATAAATTGCGCCGCCATATCCAAATCGCAGAACACTGTGCGCTCCTGCCCTGGCTCAGATGTCCGGCGGACAACATCAGTAATTGAGCCAGACGTAAAAATAACATCAGGTCTAATCAGCGCATAATGGCTGACCGGCACACCGGATTTGGCGCCTGCCTGCGCCGATAGATCAGCAAACGCCGCGATTCGATGAAACATCCGCCCCTGATTCAACACCGTGGGATAATCGCCAAACGCCGCTTCCATCCGCATGCCCAACTCGGCCATGAAGTCAGCCTCAGAGCGGATGTTGATAAACAAACTGTCTGTATTAAATCCAGCCTGAACAAAGGCCTGATGAATATAGGCGGCGTTGATCTCCTGATACTGCCGTGACATAGCCATAACTTTGTCGCCCGTTGCCGGAAACCGGGTCTTAAAATCACTGAAGTTTTTAAATTCCGTCGCGGTTACAAAGTCTGCTAACTCCTTTGGCAACCGCGCGCCATATTGAAAATGCGGGTTGCCCGCTTCGATAATTTTAGCGCCGGTTTCTTGCCACGTGGCAACCCCGAAGCTCACCAGATTTCCCTCCGCCAGCCACGATTTAAGGTCTTTGCGCAAAAACTGCACTTGTGGCGGCAGCGCCTCATTGGGTGCCCGCATTTGACCAAACAGCCCCACAAATAAATGCTTCCGGGCCTCTCGTTCTGGCGTGGTCCGTTTAGCCTGCGATAACAATTTAAGCTTATCGCGCTTGGCCGGCTGCAAACGGTCCCGGTAGCGCGAACATATTTCAAGAGCCGCCGTTACCGCAACGGTTGATTCATCAAAATCAAACGCCGCATGATCCCCCGAAGTGAACTGCTCCAGTGCCTTGCTGCGCAGGAATGCCGCAAGGCATGTTTCAAACTGCAACGCAAATTCGCCGGTTCTTTGAACGAATAAATCAAAGCTCTTTATAAAGCCGGGAAAATGAGCAAGAACAGCCAGGCGGCGTTGATCCGCAAGGAACAAACGAATAGCTTCATCCTTGCAAAGCGACGTGATGGCGTAAAAAAATATCGCCTGCTGAACACTATCTAATCTATCCAGATGTTCCAAAACAAATTGGATTGTGGACTGGTGCAAATCGAAGCCGGGAATGGCGGTTTCCAGGCAACGCCGCAACTGCTTTTGAAACACCGTCGGCGATTTTCCAAACGGGTCTAAAAACCCAACCAGTAGTGCGTTAGGGATCGCGGCGAGTTGTCTGGTCTTCCATGTTCCCTGCGACCAGCCGGCACTTAAATTTTGAATAAGGCCGACGGTATAGCGCGCAACTTCAAAACTAATTTCGGCCCAGATAATCTCAAACGGAAAAAACCAAATCGCTGAAGGCATTAAGCGGGCATATGAATCCGCCATTTTTGGCCAATCACCCAACCGGCGAAAACATTCCGTTTCCCAGAACATTATCCACGGCTGGTCGCCTAGCTGGGGATTCGCTCGAATATGATCCAGCGCCTCTGCCATCCGGTTCTGATTGAGGATAAGAACAACAAGTAATTCTTTATGAGCCTGCAAAAATAACGGGTTAAGTTGCAAAACCGCCTTTAAAACCTGAACCGCCTCCTCATGGCGCCCACCATCACGTATCGTCACGGCAGTGCCGACAACCCGCGTCAAAAATTCCGTCACTTCAACAGGTACGGCTGTTAAAAAATGCTGCCGGCCACTTGCCAGCCTATGCATAACGGCAATCGCAGCCCCCGCCTGTCCTGACGATAACAAAGCAAAAACATCATCACGCGCCGCCCAGTCAGCCGGTCCAGCCATTGACCGCGTTTCAAGCAACTGGTCGGTCTCAACGCTCATCGTCAACCTTCTCCATGGTTTCAAAAACACCAGGAAATTTATCGTCTTTTGTTGATGGCAACTTCACCACCACGGTAATGGTATCGCTCAAGGCGCTGTAATCCGTCGCCTCGCCAGGCTCGATGACAATGATATCGCCATCCCCCCATTCACGCCCCATCATCCGCACCCGGCCAGATACAATCAGTGTAATTTCGGTTGCCACACGGTGGTGGTGGGTCGCCTCATAATCGCCTGCCTTGTAGTGCTTTACCGCTACCTCGCAGGCGGTGGAATGAATAACGGCTGGGTTGAAATCACCCACAAACCAGCCCTTCACCATGTCACCTAATTTTGCTTGTCTCATGCCACCGGCTCCGGATGAGTTTCACCCTCATAGATCGAAATTTGGTGGCGTGACTTCAGCGGTTGGTACTGCCGGCTTTCAACTTCATGCACCCCCAGCTTCTTTTGCCAGAGCACATACTGGTTTAACGTCAAGCTTATATAAAATCTTCCATCCACTTGGGCATCCTTGCGCACCATCTCTTGTGCCGCCGCCACAAATTCCGCACCCCGGCGGAACCAATAAAACCCGGCTGTCGCCAGGCGCGAAATTGGGCGTTTTTCCGCCGCCTCAACTATGTAGCCCTCATCATTCATAGCCACATAGGAATAGCGCGGATGCAATGAGGGAAACACCACGGTCGCCGCATCAAGCTGGCGTTTGCGAAACTGCTCAATGGTCGCATGATAATCAATATCAAGCAGCTCATTGGAGGCAAGAATCAGTAACTCATCCTCCATGTCTAAATGCTCAATCGCCAGTAAGGCGGTGCAAGCTGCCCCACCTGTTTCCCCGCTCACCAACACCACTGATGACCCAGGTGCCGCCAGTTTAATCACGCTATCAATATGGAAGCGTTTTTGGTCTTCGGCGCGCACAATAAACACCAACTTTGCTGATAACCCTTGCAACAACCGCACAAAGCGTTCAAGCAGAAGCTCGCCGTTTTGTTCTGCCAAAAGTACCGGCGGGCCATCGCCTACCGGCCCAGCAGCCAAAATTAAAACCCGCATGGTCATGCCACCAACCCTTGTTCAATTTCGGCAATTCGTTTCATAATATTATTATAGGTTACATCGGTTGTTTCACGCACCGCCAACACATGGGCACCCGCCGCCACAGCTGCCTTAATGCCATTATCATGGTCTTCAACCACCAAGCATTCCGCGGCTGAAACCCCAAGCTTGCTGATTGCCAATAAATACATTTCAGGGTCAGGCTTGGGCAATGCAACTTCCTGGTTGGAAATTGTGAACTCTAAATAGTCCTGCAAAGCTGATTTTTCCATCATCACATCAATGGTGCTTCGTACTGAATTTGAACATACACCCAGCCGGTAGCCCTCCGCCTGCAACCGTGAGAGCGCATATTCATGGTTAAACTGTGGCTTGCACTGGGTATGAATAATTTCCAGCGTGTAAAGCTGTTTCATTTCGTTAATAAAATTATGCAGCTTGACCGGCAAATCATAAACCGTTGACATCATTTGTAGCTTTTTGCGGGTCGGCAAGCCGTCAAACGTTGTCAAATGGTCATAACGGCTAATCTCGTACCCAAACAGCCGCAAAGCGCGGTTCAAAGCCTCATAATGCCAATTCTTCGCTTCAATCAGCACGCCGTCCATATCGAAAATGACAGCCTTAATCATGGTCCCACCCCAAAAAATTCCACCGCCGCCTCAGGTATATCGCTGCACAGCATAAGCCCCGGCGCACCGGCCAGCCCAGCTTGGCGCAAAGCTTGCCACAACCCCTCAGGGTCGCGCTTGTGCAACTCTGGGGAGACAACACAAACCTGCTTGCCATCCGCCAAAAACGCCCGAATAGCTGCCGGGCGCACCCAATTCGCGCCAAAATCATCAACCCACACGCCTGCCGCCCGATCATAACAGGCGGGCTGGCGTTCATATTCGCTAGCCCGGGTAAAAACCGGCAGGCCCAGGCGCAATTGCACCAGCATCTCCGGCACTGACATATCAAACGTAAACCAACGCGTCAGCCCCTGTGCTGCCATTGCCTGCATAAGCGGCACGGCCAAACCATCAGCTTTTATATTCATGGCCATCGGCAAATCCCGGCCAGCCAGAATATCCAGCATAGCCTGCAGGCTCAATTCATCGCCACGCGGCATATCATGTGAAATCACCAAACTGCCCGCCACATCACGCACATCAGTTTCGGTACCAAAACCTAATTCAAATGAGCGTTGAAACGCCACCGGCAGATTTTTCTCCGCCGCGTCCTTCCAATAGCCACGGTGACTGAGAATCATCAAAGCGCTGCAATCCCCGCTGTAGCCCGGTGTGACAGCTCCAGCCCCAGAAATAAATTCAAATCATCAGGAATACCAAGCCCGTACATGCCCGCTGCTTCGGAGCCGATATTATAAATGCCGATCCGCGCCCCCTGCGCGATCATTTCATTATATACGGGTGCCACATAAAATTCATTGTTAATTCGTAAATCCTTGGCGATCATCGCTTTAGCATGGTGGATGAACTCAGCACCTGAGCGGAAATTATAAATACCCACCGTGGCATGGCTGGATATCACTTCCTTCTCCACCACCCGCGTCACCATTCCCGCGTCATCAACTCCGGCGAATGACCATTTCGGGTCGTCCGCCTGCATGGTCATAATCAATCCATCCAGCTTACGCACCTGCATATCCGCCAGATAGTCATCAATCGCGATATCAACATATTGGTCTGAATTGACAATCATCACCGGGTCATTCGAATTGAAAAAACCTTGCGCCAGCAACACCGTGCAGGCCGCACCCTCGGTCAACCCTTCAATCTCAACCACTTGTGCGCCCGGTGCCCAGTCGGTCAATTTATGGCGCAGGCCAAACTCTTCAACATGGCTGCGCTGGCAAATGAAAATAAAACGGTGCTCACAAGCCGGGCGGACATTTTCAATCACCAGCCGGATCATCGGAACTTCATGCACCGGGATCAATGGCTTGGGCAACATATAGCCTGCTTTGGCAAAACGGCTACCCGCACCTGCCATCGGGATCACGATATTGAGCATCAAATTACATTCCGAAAATTAAAATTGTCACCATAAAAACCCACCTCAACGGCTCGTGAGCCGAAACTCAATCCGCCTGTTCTGGGCATAGTCCTGCATCGTATTGCCTGGCGCAATAGGGTTGGCGCTGCCGAAGCCGGCGGCGGCCAGGCGGTTTTCAGGTACGCCATCCTTGACCAGTAAATGCAACACCGCCAGCGAGCGCGCCGTTGATAAGTCAAAGTTCGAATTATAAGGCCCACCGCTGATCGGCTGGGCATCAGCATAGCCATCCACACTCAGAACCCAGTTGATGTTGGGCGGAATTTTGCCGGCAATTTTGATAATGGCCTTCGCCACATCGGCAATCTCGGCCTGGCCCGCCGGGGTTAGCGTTGCCTGGTCCACGGGGAAAAGCACATCACTTTCAAACACAAACCGGTCACCGACAATTTTTATGTTTGGCTCATTCGCCAACACGCTACGCAAAGTACCAAAAAATTCACTACGATATTGCTGCAGTTCCTCAACCTTGCGCGCCAGTGCCTCGTTCAGTTGTTTGCCGAGATTCACAATCTGCACATTGTCTTTTTTGTCAGCTTCCTGTGCTGCATCAAGCGCTTGCGCCAGCACCGCCATCTGCAACCGCAAGGCCGCCAACTGCTGGTTCAGCAAAGCAACCTGATTATTCGCCGCCACTGATAGTTGCGTCTGCGCTTGCAGCTTTGCCTTGGTGTCGCTCAATTGCTGCTGCAAGCTCGGGCTGGCCTGCGCCGCATCTTGTGCTTGCGCTGTCAGTTGCCCCTGTAACGCGCTAATCCTGGCCGAAGCTGATTGCGCCTGCGCCTGAGCGTCTGACAACTGCCCGGTCAACGTCTGAAGCTGTGCCGTTTGCGCGCTCTGCGTCGCCGTGGCTGCGCCTAACTGCTGGGTCAGCGTGGCGTTCGCCGCCTTCTGGCTCGCCAATTGCGTATTCAACGCCGCCAACTCCTGCTGCAGCGATACATCATTGGTCTTTTCAAGCGACAGCGCCGATGACAAAGCCGAAATCTGGCTGCGTAACTGGTTGATGGTATTGTCACTACCGGTCAAAGCCGATGATAAAAACGCCTCCGCCAGCACAAACACCAGCAGCACAAAAATAATCACCATCAACAGGGTGGAAAGCGCATCCACATATCCAGGCCACGCATCCAGCCCGTTACTGCCGCCGCGCCGCCGCAACGCCATTTAACCGGCCCTGGTGTCATCGGCGAGGGCAGCGATCGTGCGGGTCAGCACTTTCAAATCACTCCGCAACTCCGCCGTACTCTGTATCCGCCCGCTTTCGCTCTCACCCAGCATGCGGCTCAACAATAGTTCAATATTACGCAAGTGCGCCCTGGAAACATCATCATGCGCCTCACCACGCAGTGACGCGAAATTATTCAGCGCCGGGCCAATCGCCACCTGCGCCTCTGCTAATTTCAACATCAGTTGCTGGTTGGTGCGCAACGTCTCCGCCAAATTGCCCATCCGCTCGCTCAGCGTTTGCAGCACATTATTAGCCTGCACGCGGGAATCCTCACCGCGGCTCAGCACACGCTGCAATGATTCCATGTTCTCGGCGGTTTGTTCCAACAGCGCCTGCACATAAACCGGCACCGAGCTTTCACCATCCCCGCCCAACGCACCTGATGATAAGCGTGTCAGCCCGGCCAGCCATTCCTCTAGTTCATTATAAAACCGGTTCATCGCCTGGCCGGCTGTTAAATCCAGGAATCCCAAAATCAACGCGCCTGAAAGGCCAAACATCGAGGATGAAAACGCCGTGCCCATACCAGCCAGCGGCCCGGCCAGCCCAGCCTTTAACTGCGCGAACATGGCATTCACATCCCCGCCTGAAAGGCTCATGCCGTTAATCACCGCCGCCACTGATGACACCGTGTGCAACAGCCCCCAGAAGGTCCCCAGCAGACCCAGAAAAATCATCACGCCGGTCACATAACGTGACAATTCCCGGCTCTCATCCAGCCGGCTGGCAATACCATCCAGCAGCGTGCGCATCGCCTGGCCTGAAAGGGTAATCCGGCGCTCGCCATCGGCCCGGCCTGCCAACATCCGCGCCATCGGCGCCAAAAGCGTTGGCGGTTTGGCCTGCTCCAAAGGCTGGCGCGAACGGCGAAAATGCTCCACCCACACCACTTCCGGATACAGCCGCTGCACCTGCCGCAAATTCCAGATCACCCCAAACAATTCCACCAGCACAATGACGGTATTAATGACCGGGTTGGCGGTAAAAAACCGCTCCAACTGCGGCGAGACGATCGCCGCCGTGCCGTACACCACAACAATGAACACCAGCATCCGAACCAGATAATTCGTTGGTTTGGTCATTACTTGGCCGCTCCCGTGCCCAGCTTAATAACCGCCGCATCTGGGCCTTGCCCCGCCACCGCGCCATCCGCCCGCGGAATGATATTTGAAGGTACAACGCCGCAGGCAACCAAAGCGTCCCTCACCGCCATCGCACGGCTCAATGAAAGCCGCATCGGGGCTGATAAGTCAGAGGAATCGGCCGCCGCATAAGCATCAACCGACACCAATCCGCCGACACCTGCCCGCTCACATACCGGTTTTAAAGCCGCCGCCGCACCGGCCGGCAAATCAGCACTACCCGAGGCAAAGCTCACACTCACCGGGGCCAGAGGTGCCAGTACCGGTGGCTCTGGGGCGACTGGAGCTGCTGGGGCGGGAACCGGTACGGAAACTGGTGCCGGCTTTGCCACCACCGCCAATAATTTCGGCGTCACAAGCTTTTGTTTTACAGGCTCATGAATCACGCGGGCAGCCGGATGCACCACCTCGGCTGAAACCGGCATGGCCGCCACGCGCGGTACCACGCCTGCCAACTGGTCCAACGCATCCTGATGAATAACAACCTGTGCACCAGCAAGTGCTGGGGCCAAAACGAGGAGTAGAGCGAGATATATAGGTTTCACACCGAAACCTTAACGTTATCCCCGCGCCGCCGCCAGACCATCCACAACAACTTCAAGCAACTTCCCATGCAAATGCGGGTTGGCCGCCACCACCGTGGAGGCCACCACATCTTTGCCTTCAGAATCAGTTGCGTAACCGCCGGCTTCGCGCACAATCAACATGCCCGCCGCGATGTCCCACGGGTGAATCCCGCTCTCCCAATAGCCATCATACCGGCCCGCAGCCACCCAGGCCAAATCCAGCGCCGCTGAGCCAAACCGGCGGATCCCAGCAACTTGGGGCATCAAAACACTCAAAGTGCGGGCAAACGCCAGCCGGTTCGCGCCCGATGTCACGGCAAACGGCACGCCCGTGGCAAACACCGCATCCTTCAGCTCCCGCCGCGCTGAAACCCGCAGGCGCTTGTCATTTACATAAGCCCCAACGCCTTTTTCAGCCCAGAACATCTCATTATTAACCGGCGAATACACCACCGCCGCCGCAACCTCCGATCCGCCGTCGGGCAACCGCCGCTCCAGCGCAATCGAAATCGCCCAATGCGGAATCCCATGCAGAAAATTCGTGGTGCCATCCAGCGGATCAACCACCCAGCGCCAAACCCATTTGTCACTACCAGAAGCGCCACTTTCTTCCATCAGCATCGCATAGCCAGGCCGCGCCTTTTCCAAATCCTCACGCAAACTGGCTTCCGCCCGCAAATCCGCCTGAGACACAAAATCCCCAGGCCCCTTCATGGAAACCTGTAAATTCTCCACCTCATTGAAATCACGCAGCAACCGCTTCGCCGCCTTCTGCGCCGCCGCGTGCATCACCGTCATATGGGCCGAAAGACGAGGCATCATGAGCTTAGAGTCCTAAATAATCCGAGTATTTAAAACTCGCACTGGTAAATCAGCTTGGTTGGCTCTCAAACCGCGCAAATGGTCCCAAAATGGCCGCAAAACAGGGTTTAACCCTTGGCCCGTTCCACGTAGCTGCCATCCTCGGTCCGCACAACCACGCGCTCACCAGCTTCAATGAAAGGTGGAACCAGGGTTTTGACGCCGTTTGAGAGCTTCGCAGGTTTGTAGGATGACGAAGCGGTTTGGCCTTTAACGACCGGGTCGGCCTCGATAATTTCGAGTGTGACGTGCGGTGGCAGGGTCATACCCACCGGGTCACCTTCCACCAGGGCAACTGATACAGCCATGTTATCCTGCAAAAACGGCGCGGCATCGCCCAGAATGGCAGCAGGAACCATGAATTGCTCGAAGGTTTCCGGGTCCATCAACACCAGATTATCGCCATCGGTGTATGAATAGGAATAATCCCTATCCTCGGTGGTCAGGCGCTCCACGGTATCAGCGGTGCGCCAGCGCTCGTTGGTCTTATTGCCGGTCTTGAGGTTACGCATTTCCACCTGGATGAAGGCGCCGCCTTTGCCTGGAGTAATAATCTGCTGCTTCAGCACGGTCCAACGATTGCCGTCATGTTCGATCACCTGACCGGCGCGGATAAGATTTGCCTGCTGTTTCATAGAGCACTCTGCTTTGTGTGTGTGGGTAACGAAGGGAGGCCGGGGATTACGCCCCTGGCAGCGTTTGGGCAAGCGGTGTGGGCTATAAGGGGATTTTGCCCAGGCCGCCCGGCTGGTCGTAGATATAGGTGGGCAAGGCAATACCGCTGATGTTACCGCGTAAGTTTGCCATAATTTCCCGCCCACGCTCCGGCGGCACGTGGAACCGGGCAGTGCCGGGGGCGGCATCCAACTGGTGCAAATAATAGGGTTTCACCCTGGCCCGCAGCATGGCGCGGAACAAATCCCCCAGCGCTTCCTCACTGTCATTCACCCCAGCCAGCAATACGGTTTGCCCCAGTATAGAAATACCGCGCCGTTGCAATTTTTGCAGGCCCAGCCGCACAGTTTCGGTAATTTCGCGGGCATGGTTGGTGTGCAGGGCCACAAACAGCGGGGTTGGGGTATCCAGCGCCTCGGCCAACTCATCGGTCATCAACCCAGGGTCCGCCACCGGCACGCGGGTATGAATCCGCAGCAGCTCAACATGCGCAATCGCGCTCAGCCGGTCCAAAATCGCCCGCAGCCGGCGCGGTGATAGCATTAGCGGGTCACCGCCCGTCAGAATCACTTCCTTAATTTCCGGGTGCGCAGCTATGTAGTCGTAAGCCACCTCAAGCTCAGCCTCACCCAGCACCCCGCCATCTGGCCCCACCTGCTCACGGCGGAAGCAAAACCGGCAATATACCGGGCAGGCCAGCAGTGGTTTTAGCAAAGCCCGGTCTGGGTAGCGATGTACAATGCCGGGCACTGGCGAGAGCGCCTCATCAGCCACCGGGTCAGCCATTTCATGGGGCGCGATGATCAATTCAGCCGCATTGGGAATAAACTGCAGGCCGATCGCATCATCCGGGTTGCCAATAAGCGCTTGCAAGGCTGGGGGAATCGCAATGGCATAGCGCGCCGCCACCGCCGCCAGCCCCAACCGCGCCGCCTGGGGCACCAAGCCATGCTCAATCAGGCCGTCAACATCACGAATGCTGCGTTTGGGGGTTGTAAAACCATCAGGCATAGTCGCTGCTGTAGAACCGGAGCCTAAATGTCTCAACCCCCTCAAAACGCCTGGAAACCAAGCCTGCTGGAAGCACGCCTGCCCCATTTGCGCCGGCGCGCCCAGCTTAACGCCGCCACCAGAGCCTTCTTCACCGCGCGCAACTATATGGAAGTTGAAACCCCTTACGCCGTGCCCGCCCCTGGCGAGGAGGTGCACCTGCCAGTATTCGCCCTCACCCCACCTGGCCTGTACCTCAACACCAGCCCGGAATTTGCCATGAAAAAACTGCTGGCCGGCGGGGCTGGAAAAATTTTCCAGCTCGCCCGCGTCTGGCGCAATGAACCCGCCAGCCCCACCCACGCGCATGAATTCACCATGCTGGAATGGTACCGCCCCGCTGCCAGCATGACAGACCTGATGGACGAAACCGAGGCTTTGCTGCGCGCCATCCTGCCCCCCAGCGTCACCTGGGGCGGGGTAACCACCAGCCTCGCGGTATTTGAACGCCTCACCGTCGCGCAAGCCTTCAGCCGCTATGCGGGGGTTGATGTGCTGGCCACCGCTGATAACGCGCCAGCCCTGGCCGCCGCCGCCGGTTGTACCTTGCGCAACCATGAAAGCTGGGAGGATTTATTCTTCCGCTTGCTGCTGGAACGCATCGAACCCCACATCGGCCGCACTCACCCAACCTTCCTCACCCACTGGCCCGCCGCCCAGGCGGCCCTGGCGCGGCGTGACCCCGCCGATCCACGCGTCGCCGAACGGTTTGAGCTTTATGCCTGCGGGTTGGAGCTCGCCAACGCGTTCGTGGAACTCACTGACGCTGCCGAACAACGCGCCCGCTTCACCACGGACCGCGCCCGGCGCCACCAGCTCTACGGCACCGACTGGCCGCTGGATGAAGATTTCCTCGCCGCCGTCAGCCACCTGCCGCCCTGCGCTGGCATCGCCATGGGGTTTGATCGTTTGGTTATGCTGGCCACCGGTGCTGTGCGCATCTCAGATGTTTTATGGCTACCCACCCTCTGACAATTTCAGCCAAATGGCTTAAATCATACCTAAATCATTCATGGAGCATATGATGCGCAAAATTCTCTGCCTCGCCACAGTGCTTTGCTTCTCCGCTTGTGCCACCGGGCCCAGCCTATCAAGCCGAATGGCGGCCTACACGGGTGCCTCCGCCGAAACCCTGGTGAAAGACCTCGGCGTCCCAGACAAGCAGATCACCCTCGATGGTGTGCAGTATTTTGCTTACGACCAGCATCACACACTTGTCAGCCCTGGCTTCTATGCCTTTGGTGGCTATTCACCTTTCTATGCCGGCCCATTTTATGACAGCGGCTTTCCCCCCACAGTCACCGAAGCAGGCTGCGAGACAACTTTCACACTGCGCGACAATAAAGTGGCTAGCTTCACTTTACGCGGCAATGATTGCAATTAATTTACCATAACGGTCGCGTGAGATTGTGTCCTCTCACCGCTTCGTGACAGACGCAGCCCTTTGAATTTTTATTGTCATATCCTTGTAGTTTTACACACGCGGTAAATATAACTTCACAGCCGCGTGATGAGGAAAGACAACAGCCATGAAACTCAAACACGCTCTGCTCACCGCAACTCTGCTAATCAGCGCCACCGGTTTAGCTGCCGCGCAATCCATGAGCCCGATGTCCAGTGGTGCCATGTCCAGCGGTTCCATGTCCAGCAACATGGCCCCCGACCCGATAGTCGGTGGTGCCGCCATGTATCCGACTAAAAATATCGTTGAAAATGCAGTAAATTCCAAGGATCACACCACCTTAGTTGCAGCCGTGAAAGCTGCGGGACTGGTGGATACTCTGGAAGGCCCAGGCCCCTTCACGGTGTTCGCGCCAACCAACGAAGCCTTCGCCGCTCTGCCCGCCGGTACTGTTGATACTTTGCTGAAGCCGGAAAACAAGGCGACACTCACCAAAATCCTGACGTACCATGTGGTCGCCGGCCATTATGACATTAATGATCTGAAAGCGCTGATCGCCAAGGGGAACGGCAAGGCCATGCTGCCAACTGTTGCAGGCCCAGACCTCACCTTTACTGATACAACAGACGGTAAAATTGATGTCACCGATGCCAAGGGCGATGTCGCAGAAATCACCATCGCGAATGTCAATCAATCAAATGGTGTGATTCAGGTGATCAACAAAGTTCTGCTGCCAGGCTAAAATCAGGCGTTTTTGATCGCTTGAAGCATCGCGCTCACCCCGGCGGCTGGTCCGTCGGGGTGATTCCATACCGCGCCCACCACGGCTAAAAAATCAGCGCCCGCTTGTACCAGCGGGGCACAATTCTCTGCCGTTATGCCGCCAATTGCCACGCATGGTATTTCCATAACCTGCGCCCACCAGCGCAAGGTTTCAATATCCGCCATCTCAGGCGGCTCCTTCGTGGTGGTCGGGTAAAACGCCCCAAACGCCACATAATCAGCGCCATCCTCACCGGCCTGCATCGCCAAATGCCGTGAGCCATGACACGTTATACCCAGGGTTAAATCCTGCAGAATTTTTCGCGCCACCGGCACCTTCATGTCAGTCTGCCCTACATGCGCGCCATCACAGCCCAGCTTCACCGCAAGGTCAGGCCGATCATTGATCAAAAACGCCACCCCGCGTGACTGCACCACAGGGCGCAAACGTTCGATGGTTTTCTGCAAATCGCCGTCGTTCAAATCCTTCAGCCGCAACTGCACGGCTGCTACCGGGCCAGCATCCAAGGCAGCCGCCAGCAAGTCAGGAAAGTTTCCCGGCAATGTTGGCGGTGTGATCAGGTATAGCTGGCAGTCGTTCGTCACATTGTTGTCCCGAATAAGGCGCCAATCCCCGCCGTTACCGCCATTGCCAGGGCGCCCCAAAACGTCACCCGGATGGTACTGCGCAGCACCGGCGCGCCGCCAGCCTTGGCAGATAACGCCCCCAATAACGCCAGGAACAATAATGAACCCGCAGCCACCGCCAGCGGCAGCACTGTTAGCGGTGCCAACGCACTTACAATCAACGGCATGCCAGCCCCAACGGCAAAACTAGCCGCCGATGCCATCGCTGCCTGCACCGGGTTGGCACTGGTGGCTTCAATAATTCCCAGTTCATCACGCGCATGCGCACCAATCGCATCATGCGCCATCAATTGTTCAGCTACCTGAGCCGCCAGCCCTGGCTCTAGCCCGCGGGCCACATAAATTCCCGCCAATTCTTTGTGCTCCGCTGCACTATCCGCCACCAACTCGGCCCGCTCACGCGCCATGTCAGCTTTTTCGGTATCCGCCTGCGAATGTACCGAGACATATTCCCCCGCCGCCATCGCCATCGCGCCGGCCGCCAACCCCGCAACCCCCGCCACAATAATGGCATGGTGTGTGCCAGAAGCTGCAGCCACCCCAAGTACCAAGCTGGCGGTGGAAACAATACCGTCATTGGCACCAAGAACCGAGGCCCGCAGCCACCCGGTATTGGCGCTGCGGTGACCCTCATTATGCATAGGGAACATGTGCTAAAACTCCATAAAATTAAGTCTTAACACGCGAGACTCAGGCCTTGCCTTGATAAATCTCAATAATTTTCGCCAGCATCGCCAACGCTTCCTCGCGCGGGCGCTGGAAGGTGTTGCGCCCAATAATCGAGCCATTGGCCCCACCATCGCGCAGGCCTCGTACCTCCTCGTACAACCCCTCCAGCCCCTTGGCCTCGCCGCCTGAGAACACCACAATGCGCTTACCGCCAAAGCAGGACTGCACAACATGCTCCACCCGCTTGGCCAGCGTCGAGCCATCGATGCCGGCATAGGATTTTTTCGCCGCTTCCAACGATATCGCCGCCGTTGGCGGCTTTACTTTAATAATATGAGCCCCCAGCAGAGCCGCCATATGGGCGGCATACGCACAAATATCGAAGGCGGTTTCAGCAACCTTATCCAAATGCGGGCCGCGCGGGTATGACCATACCACCACCGCCAAACCAGCCGCCTTGGCTTCCTCCGCCATTTCACGGATTTCTTCCATCAGTTGAAAGGCATATTCGCTACCCGGATAAATCGTAAACCCAATGGCCGCACACCCCAAACGCAGCGCATCATTCACTGAACCCGTCACGGCCTGGTCCTTGTCGGTCGCCAGACTGTTGGAGGAGTTCACTTTCAAAATCGTCGGGATCGCGCCGGCAAATGTATCAGCCCCGGCTTCAATCATGCCAAGCGGCGCCGCATAGGCTGAAAGCCCCGCATCAATCGCCAGCTGGAAATGATAATGCGGGTCATAAGCTGCCGGATTCGGTGCAAATGAGCGGGCCGGACCATGCTCAAAACCCTGATCCACTGGCAAAATCACCAGCTTGCCAGTGCCGCCCAACTTGCCCTCCATCAAAATCCGGGCAAGGTTACCCTTGGTGCCCGGATTGTCGCTTTCATAATGAGAGAGGATTTTCTTAACTCGCTGGGTGACCCGCATGTTTATCTCCATCAAATAACTGTGCCGCGTTTAGTGCAACAATCCGGCGCTGTCATCCACCCAACCAATTGTTAATCACCCGTAAAGCTACTGAATCACCCATGTCCAAAGCCACGGGGGCCGCCCTTAAAATCACGACATTATTGTCGGCAACGTTAACCACCGCCTGAAATAGCTGCGGCGGGCTGCGCAAAACAATCCCCCTCACCCCCAGCCTGATCGCCTCAACCGCCCGGCCCGGCGCGTCCCCGCAGTCCAGCAGCGCCATGCCGCCAAACTCTGCCGCGCTCAAAAGTGCCGACCACCACAAACAACCGCCATAAAGCGCTGCCCCCGGCGCCGACATCAGCGTGACAGGCAAGCCCGGCGCCATCGCCAGTTTGGCGTGCGCAAGGCTATGAACAATGACCGCTGGTGGAAGAACCATAACTTGACCTTAAACCGGTGCGTCGGCTTGAGTAATGTGATAAGGATATGAAGTTATGACCGAGTCTGAAACCGAAGACGAAACCCTGGAGCGGCTGGAACACGCCTTGCGTCGTATCGCCGAGATGGCGAATGCGCCCCGCGAAGCCGGTGAACCCGGGATTGACCGCAAAGCGGTCCTGAAAACCCTTGATACGCTGATCGAGCGCTTGCGGACAGGCATGAAAGCCCCCAATCCCTCTCATCAGCTCAGTTTGGAGTAACCGGCCCGATGGCGCAGGTAACAATACGCATTAACGGGTTCGCCTACACTGTCGGCTGCGAGGATGGGCAGGAGCCGCACCTTGAATTGATGGCCGCCGATATCGAACAGCGGATCACCAGTATCAAAGCCATCGGCGGTCAATCCGGCGAAGCCCGCCTGCTGATGCTGGCCGCATTGTTGCTGGCCGACGAATTGCACGACACCCGCAAAGCCGCAGCATCAACGCCCGCCGCTGGTTCTGAAAAACCCTCCAAAGCCGCAGCTGAAAAACAAGCCAGGCTGCGCCGCCTCGCGGCCCGCGCTGAAGAGATTGCAGCGGATCTCTCAGACGCCTAAGTAGAAACCGGAGCTGCCCGGTTCGTCAGGCATATCATCCCCAGGGCCGTAAGCAACTCCCTCGGGAACTGGCTCTGTCGGGATTTTGGTCCCGGTATCTGGTGCCCACCTGCACAAGCAGGCCTTGGGAGGATGTAAAAAACCAACGGCCAGGGTGGCTCCGCTTGCAACTCAGCTATTAACATTCTGAAACTTAGTGCTATACGGCAATAATGACCGATGATCCTTACCGCATTCTTAAAGTGAGCCGCAACGCCAGCCCGGCTGAGATTCGGGTTGCCTTCCTCAAGCTCGCCAAGAAGTATCACCCGGACCTCAACGCCGGCAACGCCAAGGCCGAGGAACGTTTCAAAAAACTCAATGCAGCGCACGCGGAACTTACAATGCGCGGCGATGGCAATGGCGTGGATGGTGTTGGCCCCGACGGCGAAGTGCTGTCCAGCGGTGACACCCCGCGCAGCCCTCGCGCTAAAAAATACCGCTCGCCGGTTGCCGAATTTTTCAGCAGCATCACCTACGGCATTCTCGGCATCTTTGTCGCAATTTTTAAGGCAATCGATACGGTCCTAGCATCAATTTGGACCGGCGTTAAAATTCTCTTCGCGATCCGCTAACCCGCCCCCACACATGGATTTAGCGTCAGCAAAATCTGCCGCTCGCCAAACCGCTCTCACCCGCCGCGCCGCCTGCAACCCGGCGGTGGGCGCTGTCATGGCACAGCAAATCATGCGCCACTGCCCGCCGCCGCCTGGCGCCGTCGTGGCGGGCTTTGTCTCATTGGATGGCGAAATCGCCACCGCACCGTTACTGAATTTGCTTCATCACGAAAAATTTAACATCTGCCTGCCGGTCACGCCCAAGCGCGGCCAACCTCTGTATTTTCGCAAATGGCAGCCTGACGACACCATGATCCACGGGCGGTTTGGCACCCGTCACACCGACGGCCCCGAACTGATCCCGGATTTCATCCTGGTGCCGCTGCTGGCATTCGACCAGCACGGCAACCGCCTAGGCTACGGTGCCGGCTATTATGACCGCACGCTCACATTACTCCCCAACGCATACCGTCTGGGCTGCGCCTTTGCCGCCCAGGAAATGCCGGAAGTCCCAACCGGGCCGGATGACGTGAAACTTCACGCCATCGCAACCGAGCTGGGGGTCAGGGTATTCTAAAGACTACGCAGCCCGCTGTGCCGGGCGGCGCTGGTTGTTTTGCGGATTGCCGCTCGACTTCGCACCATATTGAACGCGCTTGGGCTTGCGCACGATCAAATCCGGATGTGGGGCTGGTTTTTTGGTTGCCGCCGCATGCGCAGGGCGAACCCCACTGGCCACAGACAGCTTTACATTGGTCAGCTTCTCGATCGAGTTAAGGTAAGCCAACTCGGTTGAATCACACAGCGCCACGGCAATGCCCTTGGCGCCATTGCGCGCCGTCCGGCCAATGCGGTGCACATAGCTCTCCGGCTCGTTCGGCAGCTCGTAGTTGAACACGTGGCTGACACCAGCAACATCAATGCCGCGCGCCGCCAAATCAGTGGCCACCAGCACCCGCACCGCGCCCTCTTTAAAGCTATCAAGGGCACGCTGGCGGGCGTTTTGGCCCAAATTGCCATGCATGGCGGTGGCGGAGATTTTCTCCTGGTTCAATTGCAAGGCCACACGGTCAGCGCCGCGCTTGGTGCGGGTAAACACAATGGCGCGGGTCACCGCGGCTTCACGCAACAGGCTGGCCAGCAAATGGCGCTTGCCCGAGGCATCAACAAAATGCACGCTTTGTTCAACCAATACCGGGGTTGAGATGGTGGTCTCAATCCGAACCCGCACCGGCTCACGCAGCAGGCCTTCTGCCAAACCAGCAATCTCCTTGGGCATGGTGGCCGAGAAAAGTGCCGACTGCCGGCGGCTTGGCAATGCTGCCACCACTTTGCGGATATCAGGCATAAAGCCCAAATCCAGCATCCGGTCAGCCTCATCCAGCACAAAAAACTGGCACTGGTCGATCAACAAATGGCGGGTGTTCATCAAATCACAAATCCGCCCCGGCGTGCCAACCACAATGTCAGCCCCACGGGACATTTTATTCACCTGGCCGGTGCGGCCCACACCGCCAACCACCAGCACAGTATTTAGCCCCAGCCCGGTGCCGAATTTACGAAACTCCTGCTCAATCTGCACCGCCAGTTCGCGGGTCGGTGAGAGGATCAATGCGCGAGTCGCATGACGGCGCGGGCGCATCGGTGAGGTTGCCATGGCTTGCAATATCGGCAGGGCAAACGCGGCGGTTTTGCCAGTGCCGGTCTGGGCAATGCCCAAAACATCCTTGCCAGCCAGGCCAGCCGGTAGAGCGCCTGCTTGAATCGGGGTGGGAATGTTAAAGCCGCTGTTTTTCAGCGCTTGCAAAATTGGCGTGGCCAAACCAAAGGAATCAAAGGTCATCATAGTCATAAAACACAGCTCTCCGGCGCTGCAACCCTATGGTTTACAGCGGTAATGTCCGGTTTCCACGCGCGATTTTGGAGTGGACGGGTAAAATAATGCCCGCGAAGGCGTCCCCGCCCCAATAGACAATTTAGGTACCAAGGCCGGAATCATCCGGTCGCGCATTCGCACCCAATAAAGCCTCATAATCATGGTGCAGCGCAAAACGCAAGAAAAACCCGCGGGCACCAGCCCTGCAATGAGTAAAAAAGGCTCGTGCGGGCGTAGGTGGCGCCTAGCCCTGCTTCCAGGGCAGGCCCTCATGCTTCCAACCAGCCACCAAGCCCCGGTGGCTGCGCGCATCCGGCGGGCCTTCAAAGCCGTCTTTAATATTATACACATGCTTATAGCCTACCGCCTTGGCAGCCTGCGCCGAGGCCATACTACGCGCGCCGCTACGGCACAGAAAATAAATGTGATGATCATGCCCGAGATGCGCCTGCGCAAGCGCTTCCAGGAATTTCGGGTTCGGCTGCATAGTGGGGTACACCTGCCACTGAAGCAGTACCGGCTGCTTACCGGTCTGGCTTAAATCCGGCACGCCAACAAAGCTCCATTCGGCGTTAGTGCGTACGTCACACAATGCGGCGTCAGGATTGCTCATCAGTGCTTCCCACACCTGTCGCGGCGTCAAATCTTCGATCATACTGCAACTCTCCCAGCGTGGTCATAAAGGCCATTGTTGGGGTGAGCATAGCGAGGAGTTTTGACGATGGAAACAGGCAACATGATCGCAAACGGGCTATTGGGCGCCATCGGCAACACCCCCCTGATCAAACTGCAGCGCGCCTCCGCCGCCACCGGTTGTAATATTCTCGGCAAAGCCGAATTCATGAATCCCGGCGGCTCAGTAAAAGACCGCGCCGGACTTGCTATTATTGAAGCCGCCGAGCGTGACGGCAGCCTCAAACCAGGTGGCACCATCGTTGAGGGCACCGCCGGCAACACCGGCATCGGCATCACCCTGGTCGCCAATGCGCGCGGTTATAAATCAGTCATTGTCATGCCGGAGACACAATCCAAAGAGAAAATCGAGTTTTTACGCATGATCGGCGCTGACCTTCGGCTGGTGCCCGCCAAGCCCTATAAGGACCCCGGCAATTACGTGCATGTCTCCGAGCGCCTCGCCGCCGAGCTGGGCGGGGTATGGGCCCAACAGTTTGACAATGTGGCGAATCGTGAAGGCCACCGCCTCACCACCGGTGCCGAAATCTGGGCGCAAACCGGGGGCAAGCTGGACGCTTTTACCTGTTCCTGCGGCACCGGCGGCACGCTGGCCGGCGTTGGCATGGCGCTGAAAGCCCATAACCCTGCCGTAAAAATCATCCTCGCGGACCCGGATGGCAGCGGGCTGTATGGCTGGGTCAAAACCGGGGATCTAACACCCTCGGGTTCCTCCATCACCGAGGGCATCGGCCAGTCCCGCGTCACCAAAAATCTCGAAGGTGCCCCGATCGACGATGCCCTGCGCATTACCGATGCCGAGGCTGTGGCGCAGGTTTTCGATTTGATGATCCATGAAGGGCTGTGCGTCGGTGGCTCGGCCGGCATCAATGTCGCCGCCGCCATCCGCATCGCCCGCGCCATGGGACCCGGCCACACGATCGTAACAATTTTATGCGACGGCGGGGCGCGTTACCAATCCAAACTGTTCAACCCGGAATTTCTGCGCTCAAAAAATCTGCCGGTACCAGCATGGTTGACCTGATCCCAGCCCTGCTCGATGCCGAGGAGTTGTTACAGCATTATGCTGCCAAAACTTTAACCCCGCTGGAAGCTTTGCAATCCATCCTGGAACGCATCGCCCGCCAAAACCCCGAAATCAACGCCTTCGCCGTGCTGAACCCCAGCGCTTTGCAGGCCGCCCGCGAGAGTACCGCCCGCTGGCAGGCCGGCACCCCGATGGGCGCGCTTGATGGTGTGCCGGTAACGGTGAAAGACCTGATCGACATTGCAGGATTGCCCACCCGCCGCGGCAGTAAAATTACCAGCCCCGCCCCTGTTCTCACTGACGCCCCCACCGTCACCGCGCTGAAAAAAGCCGGGGCTATCATCATCGGCAAAACCACCACCACCGAATTTGGCTGGAAAAGCCCTGGTGACTGCCCGCACACTGGCATCACCCGCAACCCCTGGCATACAGACCACACACCGGGTGGTTCATCCTCAGGGGCCGGGGCCGCCGCTGCCGCCGGGTTTGGGCCATTGCACATTGGCACTGATGCTGGCGGCTCGATCAGAATCCCCGCGGCCTGGTGCGGCGTGGTTGGGCTGAAGCCAACTTTCGGCCGGGTTCCGCAATGGCCGCTTGGCGCTTTCGGCAACGTCGCCGTCGCCGGGCCAATCACCCGCACCGTGCGTGACGCCGCCTTGATGCTCAACACCCTCGCCCGGTTCGACCCCAGCGACCCTTTTTGCCTGCCAGACGACCCGCGAGACTGGCGCGACGGCATTGAGGATGGTGTGGCGGGCATGCGAATTGGCATTTTGCAAAACCCCGGCTTCGCAGCGCCGGTTGATGATGACGGGCTGAGGGCTCTGGAAACAACCAAAAGCCTGCTGGTCAAAGCCGGTGCTTCTGTTATAGTTGCCTATGTGCAATTACCTGACCCATCAAGTATTTTCACTAAAATTTGGGGTGCCGCGCTGGCCCGCCTGGTTGGCACATTAGCACCTTCACAACGGCAACTTCTCGATACCGGACTACTTGAGGTAGCCACAAAATTCGCCAGTGTCACAGCGCTGGACATGATTGAAGCCGAAGCCCTGCGGCTGACCGCCGCCAACACCATGGCCGCCCTGCATCAGGGTTTTGATGCCGTGATCTGCCCAGCCGTCCCCACCTGCGCACCGCGGGCGGATTCAAAAAACCAAGACTCAATCACCGCTTTATGGCGGGACTGGGCGCCCTGGACCTTCCTGTTCAACCTCACCCGCCAGCCCGCCATTGCCATTCCGGTGGGCGTCAACGCCGCCAATCTACCATGCGCCGTTCAAATTGCCGCCGGTTTATATCGTGATGATATCGTACTGCGGGTCGCCCGCACCATTGAAAGGGCGCTGTGAAACGTATCGTTCTGGTTGGCGCCGGGCACGCGCATATTGTGGTGTTGCGGCATTTTGCCTTGCACAAACCAAACGCCACACTGACGCTCATCAACGATGGCGCTTATGCCTACTACACGGGCGCACTGCCCGCGGCGGTGCGCGGCGATATAACGCCAGAACAGGCACGGATTGATGTGCAAAAACTCGCCACCGCCTGTGGTGCTCGGTTTATCAATGCCCGATATACCGGGTTCGAGAATAATTTCGCTAATCTTGATGAAGCTGCTTCGGTTCCCTTCGACACGCTGGCAATTTCCGTTGGCGCAAAATCGGTGCCGGATGGCATCAAGCCTATCGCGAAATTTTTCGACCGGCTGAGGCGCTGGGAGCGTCTGCCCGCCGCGCGGCTTGGGATCATCGGCTGCGGCGCCTCCGGCGTTGAACTTGCGCTGGCGCTGCGGGCCCGGCTTAACCGCAACGCGAAAATTTATCTGCAAACCGGTGATGGCCAGGTGCTGCCCAACGCACCGCGCAGGGTGCGCGACATTGCCCGAACCGAACTCGCGCGAGCGCGGATCACCCTAAGCAAAGCCATCCCCTACCCGCTGGACGATGTCATCCACGCCTACGCGCCAGCACCCAACATCGCGGTGCGCGAAACCTTGCAGTTGATGGAACACGACAATATTTTTGCCACTGGTGACTGTGCGGCGTTTCCAAATCCACTGCCAAACTCAGGCGCCATCGCCGTGCGCCAGGGGCGGGTTCTGCTCCATAATTTGCTGGCCAACAAAATGCAAAAATTCCGCCCGCCATTGGCAACATTGGCGATCATGAGCCTGGACAGCCATAAAGCTGTGGCGTGGTACGGCACTGATTATATCTCCGGGTGGCTGCCAATGCTGCTCAAAAACTGGCTGGACCGACGCTGGCTCCGCAGCTAACTCGAATCGCGTTCCACCCTAACCCGCTCAATCCGGCGGCCATCCATCGCTAAAACTTCAAACCGCCAGCCGCCGAATAAAATCGCATCGCCCTTGCGCGGCAGACGCATCAACAACGCCAATATCAAACCGCCAAGCGTGTGGTAGCTGCCCTCATTGGGTAAATTTGGCAGGTGTAGCCGGGCTTTGGTTTCATCCACTGGCATCAGCCCGTCAAATTCAAACATATCATCAGGGGTTTCCGGCACGCCGTCTTTTGGCCCGGCGTCCTCAGCGTCACCCACTATGGCTTCCAGCACATCAGCTGCGGTTACCATACCTTCAAAACTGCCGTATTCATCAAGCACAATGGCAATGCCGAGCGCATCGGTTTTCAAGCGCTCCAGCGCTTCCATGGCTGAAACTGAATCAGGTATCGCCATCGGCTGGCGCAACGCGGCTGCCAATGAGAATTCTTTGCCATCAAGTACCCGGTCCAGAATATCTTTGGCCTGCACCACGCCAGCCACATTATCAATCGCGCCGTCACACACCACAAAGCGCGAATGCGGTGCTGCCCGCAAGGTGGCAATAATGGTGGCGCGCGAGGCGGTGCGGTCAATCCAGGCAATTTCGGTACGCGGTGTCATAATGGCGCGCACCGGCTTATCCGCCAGGCGCAGCACCCGCTCAATCATGTCGCGCTCCTCGGTTTCCAGCACGCCGGTTTCAGCACCTTCCACCAGCAAAGCCTTCAGCTCTTCCTCACTCATTGCGCGGCGGTCAGCCCCGGGGGGGCCAAAGGCGCTTAGCACCAATTTGGTGGCCAGCCCCAGCAGCCAAACCACCGGGCTCGCGGCCACCGCCAGCCATGAGAGCGGGCGCGCCACAATCACCGCCAAACGCTCCGGCTGGCGCAACGCCAACTGCTTGGGCACCAATTCGCCAAACACCAATGAGGCAAATGTAATGAGCAATACAGTTAAACCCAGCGAAACCGGTTTGGCATAGGGGGCAAGATACGGAATTTCAGCAATCGGCCCGGCCAGATGGTCACCAAGTTCGCTGCCGCCAAAAACGCCGGTTAAAATACCAATCAGCGTGATGCCAAACTGTGAGGCCGGCAAATACGCTTGCGGGTTGTCAGCCAAAACGCGGGCTTTGGCAGCACCGCGCAAACCTTGGCGCTCCAACAGGGTTAACATCGCCCGGCGCGACGACACCAAAGCCAGCTCGCTTAGCGCGAAGGCGCCATTCAGAAGAATGAGGATGGCGATAATCAGCAGTTGCAGCGCAATGGACATAGGGTTCTTTACCCGAATTAGCCCAGAATGACACGCAGTCAGGGCATCCCAAACCTGCCAAAATGTTTCGTTTGACACAATCGCGACACAATCACGCCCAGCCAGCGCCTCAGTGCATCTTCATACGTCTCTCAACCGGGAATGATCCCGGAAAAGTTTGGACGCTGCCCATGACGTATCAGTCCCCGATCCAGCCGCAAAAAGCCAAAGTTTCTGCCGTAAAGGCCCGCAACGGGCTGATGAGCTCCGGCTCATGGGCCGCCGCTTTGGGGGCAGGTATCGTCGCCTTCGGCATTTGGGCCAGCACCAACCAGCCGGTCACCAATATCGCGCCCTACACCGGCGAGATTGGCGGCTTTGCCTTCTCGCCGTTTCATGCGGGTGAAAGCCCGGCAGCCAATGTTTACCCCAAGCCAGCCGAAATCAAATCAGACCTTAAGCTGGCGGCGCGCTACACCCACAATATTCGTACCTACACGGTTGAGGGAGACCTTGGCACCATCCCGGCTCTGGCTGAAGGCATGGGGCTGAATGTGACGCTCGGCGCCTGGCTGGACCGCCATGACAACGCCAACGCCGCCGAACTGGCCAAAATTGTGCAGGTGGCTAACGCCAACCCTGATGTGAAGCAGATTATGGTTGGTAATGAGACTGTTTTGCGTGGCGATGTGGCGGTGCCGCAATTGATCCAGGATATCAAACTGGTGAAGGCGCAAACCCATGTGCCGGTGTCCACCGCTGAGCCTTGGCATGTGTGGCTGGCCCACCCGGAGCTGGCAAAATCAGTTGATTTCATCACCGTGCATTTACTCCCCTATTGGGAAGGTGTGCCCGAACAAACCGCGCTGGCGGATGCGCAGCACCGCTTAGCGCAGTTACACACCGCGTTCCCGGGTAAAAAAATTGTCATCGGTGAGATCGGCTGGCCATCAGATGGCATTGATATCGGCGCCGCCCGCGCCAGCACTGTCAATCAGGCGCGCTTCATGCGTGACTTTTTCAACTATGCGCAGGCTAATCACATTAACTACTTCGTGATGGAAGCCTTCGATCAGCCATGGAAAACCGCCTTTGAAGGCCGTGCGGCTGGCTATTGGGGCATGTTCACGCTGGATCGCCAGCAGAAATGGTCACTGACCGGGCCGGTCGAGAATAACCCAGCCTGGATTTTCTATGCGCTGGGTAGCGTAGCACTCATGCTGGCCGCCACCATGGCGCTGCTTGGCCGCCGCCCAGACATGCGGGTGGCTGGAAAGTTGATTTTTGCCGGCCTGGTGCAAGGTTTTGGCGCGGCTTTGGCCATGCTGCTGATGGTGATGGGGGAGACTTATCTCTCACTCACCGCCGCCGCGGTTTGGGGCGGGTTGGCACTTGGGCAAGGGCTGCTGTTGTTCCTGCTGATTGCTGATAGTTTTGATCTGGTTGAGACGATTTTTGGCCGCGTGCAAAAACGCCATTATGAGCCGATTCCGGCCCCGGCTGGCACCAAATTGCCAATGGTTTCAATCCATTTGCCCATTTGTAATGAGCCGCCCCAGATGGTGCGCCTGACTTTGGATGCGCTGGCTAATCTGGATTATGAAAACTTTGAAGTGCTGGTGATTGATAACAATACTATGGACCCGCACATATGGGAGCCGGTGGCTGAGCATTGCGCCCGCCTGGGGCCGAAATTCCGCTTCTTTACACTTGGCAAATACAAGGGCTTCAAGGCTGGTGCGCTGAACTTTGGCCTGCGCCAGACCGCGCCCGATGCCGAGATCATTGGTGTGATCGACAGTGATTATATTGTGGAGCCAGATTGGCTGCGCAGCATGGCGCCCGCGTTCAACAACCCGAAGGTGGGCTTCACCCAATCCCCGCAGGATTACCGCGACAATGATGGTAGCTTCTTTAAGCGCCTGATGTTCTGGGAATATGCCGGGTTTTTCCACGCCGGCATGGTAACCCGCAATGAGCGCAATGCGATTATCCAGCACGGTACCATGACCCTGGTGCGCAAGGCCGCATTGGTGAATGAAAACGGCTGGGCTGAATGGTGCATCACTGAGGATAGCCAGTTGGGCCTGCGGTTGTTCCGCGCTGGTTATGAGGCGGTGTATTCCAAAAAGAGCTTTGGTAAAGGCGTGATGCCGGATGATTTCAATGCCTTTCGCAAGCAGCGCTACCGCTGGGCGTATGGCGCCATGCGCATCACCCGCGCCAATGCCAATGCGTTGTTCAACCCCTTCAACCATGAGCTGACCCTTGGCCAGAAATGGCACTTCATTACCGGCTGGTTGCCATGGATGGGCGATGCGCTGGGCTTGATGTTCTTAGGCATGGGCTTGGCGTGGTCAGTTGGGTTGATTGTGGACCCGGTACGGTTTGAATTCCCGATCGCGCTGTTCATGCTGCCCTCGATTGGTTTGTTCTTTTTCAAAATTGTGCAGATTTTAGCACTCTATGCCAACCGGGTACCATGCGGATTGGCTGACCGGTTGGGCGCTGCTGTGGCCGGGCTGGCATTGTCTCACAGCATTGGCAAAGCGGTTTGGAAAGGGCTGTTCAGCAACTCCCTGCCGTTTCTGCGCACCCCCAAAATGAAGAACGCCCCGGCTTTGGTGCAGGGGCTGGTTATGGCGCGGGAAGAACTTTTCCTGCTGGTTCTCACCTGGGCAGCACTATTGGGGGTTGGGTTTACCCACCATTGGGCAACGCTGGAAACCCGGCTGTGGTGCGCGGTGTTGTTCACGCAGTCTCTGCCGTATCTGGCCTCAGTCAGCGTCTCAATTCTGGCGGCCATGCCAGCACCTGTTGCCAAACAGGTTGCGGCACCAGCACAGGAGCCGGTGCGGATGGGGGTTTTCCACCCGGCAGCTGGCGACTAACAAACGCAACTAAGCCTTTGCTAAAACGGCCCCCTGTGCGGGGCCGTTTTTTTATTTAATTACAGCAAACAACTTGGGTACACGTGTAACATTTTGAGCGTGAATCACATCCTAACATTATGTTAGTAAAGCGCTTTATTGCTGTCGCATCCGCCAAAAACATGGGGAATTTTGCCTACCCAACCAGCTTGGCAATATATCTGGTTAGGGAGGCGCATGTTAAGCTCTGTTCAGATGTGTGCGGGCGCAGGGGGCCAGGCTTTGGGCCTTGAGAAGGCTGGTTTTGGTGTGAGCTGGGTAATTGGTTTGATAAGCGTTAGAATACAGCTATAAGTTGTGCTTGGGGCGTGAATCTGCAACAATTCGTTCATGCAACAGAGAGCAAACCCGGATGCGCAAGAAAATATTATTGCCCACCGGGCCTGGTGGTCAGCTAGTTTACAAGATTTTCGATCACAGCAAAATGAGCAAATTGTTGAGCGTCTGGCTCTTAAGCTTGTGGAATCCCACCCGCTTACGCGTGCAACACAGTTGATTGCCTGGCGTAAACAGGCGGAGATTCTCAAAAATTCTACAAATAATCTACCCGATCATTGGCGCCTGATGTTTGAGTACCCACTTCTACGGCTTGGTCGGCGGCTAGATGCTATTATTATTACGGATCACGCGATCATCGTCATTGAATTCACAATCGGTGCCGGTACGTTTGATGCTGCATCTCTTCGACAAGCCGAAGACTATGCATTGGACTTACAAGATTTCCACTCAGCTAGTCGCAACAAACTTATCATCCCCATACTAGTAGCTAGTGAAGCCATCGCCCAGCCTCCTTTGTGGGTACTTATTTGGCACGGCGTTGTCCCAACTCTCAAAGCCTCTGCCACCTCATTGCCAAGCCTGCTAATGGGTATCCTCGAACGCATCCCGATCAATAAAATTGACATCGATGGCTGGGAGTTAGCCCCTTACCGACCCGTCCCAACAATTATTGAAGCGGCTACAGCACTTTATTCAAAGCATGGTGTTTCTGAAATTGCCTCTGCCCGTGCGAATGTCACCAACCTCAGCCGCACGATGCAAGCTATTCTTAATACAGTCGAAGAAGCCAAAAACTTAAATACTTACATCATCATCTTCGTCACCGGCATTCCAGGCGCTGGCAAAACATTATGCGGCCTGAATGCCGTATTTGGCGCTGATACAGGGGCAGCTTTCCTGACCGGCAACCTCCCATTGGTGCATGTGCTGCGAGAAGCATTAGCGCGAGATGCCGCCAGTGATTCTAAAGCATCCATTCGTCAGGCACGGCAAAAAACTGAAAGCGCAATTCAAGGTCTAACAGGATTCGTAAGAGATAATATTGGCCGCGTTGAACCACCACATGAACACGTGGTGATTTTTGATGAAGCTCAACGCGCGTGGGATGCCGCTTATGCGGCCCGAAAATTTAATTTGCACGACAGCGAAGCTGCTCTGTTTCTTGATATCATGCGCAAACATGATGATTACGCAGTTATTGTCGCGTTGGTTGGCAACGGCCAGGAAATAAACACTGGAGAAGCTGGGCTTGGTGAATGGGGACGCGCGCTAACACTGCGTCCAGACTGGCAAATTCGCGCGGCCCCTAGCGTGCTTACGGCGCTAGCACCAAGGCAACGACTTTTCATGACAGCGCCTGCTAATATCTCCATTGATGAGAGCTTACATCTTAGCGTACCCATTCGCGCCATCCGCTCAGCGGCTGGTGCTCCGTGGGTTGATGCCATGCTACGTGGTGCGACGAGCGAGGCAATACAGCACGCGCAAGAAGACATGCCTTTTTTCGTTACACGCTCTCTCATGGCAATGCGTCATGCGCTAAGGGTCCGTGCCCGAGGTGAACGACGTAGTTGCCTCGTTTGCAGCACAGGAGCACGCCGCTTGGTGGCGGACGGTATTTGGCCGGATTTTCCACATCTGGATAATGATGCGATCGCCAACTGGTTTTTGAACCGCTGGCCAGACGTACGTGCTTCGGATGCGCTTGAGGTTCCGGCAACTCAATTTGCCTGCCAAGGGCTGGAGCTAGATTATGTTGGTCTTTGCTGGGGCGGTGACCTGATCTGGCGTGACGGCTGGCTGGTTCGGAAATTTATTGGCACAAAATGGCAGACACCAACCATACAAAATACCATTGATTTTCGCATTAATACTTACCGAGTTCTGCTAACCCGTGCGCGTTATGATACGATTATTTGGATACCTGAGGGCGTATCAGATGACCCTACCCGTGAGCCGACATTGTTAAATGAGACGGCGGCTTACCTGGTGAGGTGTTGAGCGCGGTTGCTTGAAGAATGCGCTGTGCCAACAGCGGTCACGTCGTTACAGCAAAGCCTCATCTGACAAGTCGCCAAAAAGGCGAAGATGGTCCGGTCAAGCCGGACCATGACGAGTGAGTGTTAGACGGGTGAGTGTTTGACGGGTGGGGGCAGAGGCGCAGAGGGGCGTGCCGCGCGGGTAAGTTTGCCCTAACTCGTTTGCCCCAGCAGGTTACAGCCTGCGCAGTGGCCATTATGTAGGTGGCTTATATAGTCTGGAGGCTCACATGGATTTTGACCTTTTTGTTATTGGCGGTGGCTCAGCCGGGGTGCGCTGTGCGCGGATTGCGGCGGGGCATGGGGCGCGGGTTGGGGTGGCGGAAGCGCGGTTCTGGGGTGGGACTTGCGTGAACATAGGCTGCGTGCCGAAAAAATTCATGGTGATGGCCGCCGAATATGGGCTGGCAGCCAAGGATTCAGTGGGGTTTGGCTGGGATGCGCCAAAGGCCAAGCATCATTGGGCCACATTGATTGCCGCCAAGGACAAAGAAATCGCCCGGCTAAATGGGATTTATCAACGCTTATTGCAGCAATCTGGGGCAGAGGTGTTTGAAGCACGCGCCAGCTTTATTGATGCCCATACGCTTGATGTGGGGGGCAAGCGCATTACCGCTGAGAAGATTGTGATAGCAACCGGCGGCCACCCGACCCGGTTGGATATTCCGGGGGCTGAACTTGGCATTGTGTCAGACGATGCGTTTTACCTGGCTGATTGCCCAAAGCGGGTTGCCATTATTGGTAGCGGCTATATCGCGGTAGAGTTTGCCGGGATATTTGCGGGCTTGGGCGCGCAAACCCACCTGATTTACCGCCAGCCTTTGCCGCTGCGCGGGTTTGATGAGGATTTGCGTTTGCTGCTGGCCGAGCAGATGCAAGGCAATCATGTAATTTTGCACCCAGACACCACACCGGTCAGCATTGTGGCGCATGGGAATGAGCGCAGCCTGGCATTGTCTGATAATTCGGTGCTGGATGTGGATATGGTGTTTTTTGCAACCGGCCGCGCCCCCAATGTGGCCGGGCTTAACCTGGCCGCCGCGGGCGTGAAAACCAAACCAAGTGGGGCGGTGGTGGTGGATGAGAGCATGGCAAGCTCAATCCCGCATATTTACGCCATTGGCGATGTAACAGACCGGCTGAATTTAACCCCGGTGGCAACCGCCGAGGGTCATGCGGTGGCGGATACGCTGTTTGGCCATAAACCACGCAAAATCTCGCTGGAGAATGTGCCAACGGCGGTATTTTCCATTCCACCGATCGCAACGGTGGGCATTACTGAGGAGCAAGCGCCGCCAGGGGCAAAGATTTTTGTGGCCAAATTCAAGCCCATGCGGCACCAAATTTCAGGCCGGCAGAGATTTAGCCTGATGAAGCTGGTGGTGGATGGGGTAACCGATAAAGTGCTTGGCGTGCATATGTTGGGTGAGGATGCGCCTGAGATTGTGCAAGGGTTGGCGGTGGCGGTAATTGCCGGGGCAACGAAAGCTGACTTTGACAAAACCATTGGGATTCACCCCACGGCCGCAGAGGAATTTGTTACCCTGCGCACAATCACCAGGGTTGTGGGGCAGGCAATGGCCGCACAGTAGCCAGGCCTGCTGTTTTGCAGGATAATGGCGGCTGTAAAAGGGTTTGGAGAGATTATGGATACCATCGTAGCGGCGCAACCTGAGGCTGGTTTGAGCACTGGTTGGTCACCAGAGAGCTGGCGAGACTGCCCGATCAGGCAGGTGCCAAGCTACCCTGATGCTGCGAAATTGGCGGCGATGGAAGCGCGGCTGACGCGGTTTCCGCCGTTGGTGTTTGCCGGTGAGGCGCGCCGCTTGAAAGCAGCGCTGGCAAAGGCAGCTGCAGGCCAGGCGTTTGTGCTGCAAGGCGGGGATTGCGCTGAGAGCTTTGGTGATTTTACCGCCAATGTGATCCGCGATACCTTCCGGGTGCTGTTGCAAATGGCGGTGGTTCTTACTTTTGGTGGGTCTGTGCCGGTGGTAAAACTTGGCCGCATGGCCGGGCAATTTGCCAAACCGCGCTCCTCAGATTCTGAGACGATTGATGGGGTCACCCTGCCCTCCTACCGGGGTGATATTGTGAACGGGCCGGATTTTTCAGCACAAGCGCGCATTCCAGACCCGGCGCGCATGGAGTTTGGCTATTTTCAATCCGCCGGCACGCTGAATTTGCTGCGGGCCTTTGCTTCTGGCGGCTATGCGGATTTGCACGAGGTGCACCGCTGGAACCTTGATTTTGTTGAAAAATCACCCTTGGCGGCGCGCTACAAGGATTTGGCAGTGCGCATTGATGAAACACTGGCCTTCATGGGGGCGTGCGGGTTGACCAGCGTTTCAGCGCCGCAAATTCGGGAAACCGATTTTTTCACCAGCCATGAATCTTTGTTGTTGCCCTATGAGCAGGCTCTCACGCGGGTGGATTCCACCTCGGGCGATTATTACGCTTGTTCAGCACATTTCCTGTGGATTGGGGACCGCACGCGCCAACTTGACGGCGCGCATGTGGAATTTATGCGCGGCATTAAAAACCCAATCGGGTTGAAAATTGGACCCAGCATGGAAACTGATGACATGCTGCGGTTGATGGATGTGCTGGACCCGCAGAATGAGCCGGGGCGCCTCACGCTGATTTCGCGCATGGGGGCTGATAAAGTAGCGCAAAAGCTGCCGGGGCTGATCCGCGCGGTAAAGCAAGCGGGACGCACCCCGGTGTGGTTGTGCGACCCGATGCACGGCAACACCATTAGCACCGCGGCCAAAATTAAAACTCGGCGCTTTGATGCGATCGTGGCTGAACTGCGCGCGTTTTTTGACATTCACCAGGCTGAGGGCACCATTGCCGGCGGGGCGCATGTGGAAATGACCGGGCGTGATGTGACCGAGTGTGTGGGCGGGGCACGTGGGCTTTCTGAGGCGGATTTGGGTGCGCGTTATGAGACGTTTTGTGACCCGCGTTTGAACGCTGAACAATCCTTGGAATTGGCGTTTTTGCTGGCGGAGGAATTGAAAAACCGCCGCGCCGCGCGCCCCCATTGATGAGTGCTAAGTCGCTGGCGTGGATGCAAATAATTTTTATTGGTGCGGCTGAAATTGGCTGAGAGTTTAAAAATTGCGATCGCGCAAATGGATTGTATTGTAGGCGCGGTTGATAAAAACCTTGCCGCAATTCGGGCCATGCGGGCCAAGGCAGCGGCAATGGGCGCGGATTTGCTGGTAACGCCTGAGATGTCAATCGCGGGGTATCAGCCGGAAGATTTAGTGCTGAAGCCAGCCTTCGTGGCGGCATGTGAGGCAGCGATTGATGAGCTTGCCGCTGATACCGCTGATGGCGGCCCGGGCGTGATTGTGGGCACGCCGTGGCGCAACGGCGCGCTGTTGCATAATGGCGCGTTTGTGCTGGACGGTGGGAAAATTATCGCCAGGCGGGCCAAGCATGAATTGCCAAATTACGGCGTGTTTGACGACAAGCGCGTGTTTGACGCCGGGCCAGCGCCGGGGCCGGTGGTGTTTCGCGGGTTTCGGCTGGGGTTGATGATTTGTGAGGATTGGTGGTTCCCCGATGTTTCAGAGACCTTGGCGGAGTCTGGCGCGGAGGTTTTGCTCTCAGTCAATGCTTCACCATTTGAGGATACCAAACAATCGCGCCGGGTAACGCTGGCGGTGCAGCGGGTGGTGGAAACCGGGCTGCCTTATATTTTTGCCGCCCTTACCGGCGGGCAGGATGAAATTGTTTATGATGGTGCCTCATTTGTTTTGAACGCTGACCGCACATTGGCGCTCCAGATGCCGTATTTTGAGGAAGCGCTGACGCTGACCAATTGGACCCGCGGCGAGCACGGGCTGGTGTGCGCGGCGCAGGCGTTGCCACCGGAGCCAGAGCGGTTTGAATTGATTTATCGCTCAATGATGATGGGCTTGCGCGATTATGTGAATAAAAATGGCTTTCCGGGCGTGATACTGGGGCTCTCAGGCGGGATTGATTCAGCACTTTCGGTGGCGGTGGCAGTTGATGCGCTGGGAGCAGAGCGGGTGCGCGCTGTGATGCTGCCAAGCCCCTATACCAGTGCACACAGCCTGGAGGATGCGGCACTTTGCGCGCAATATGTGGGCGTTAACTATGATGTGGTGCCCATTTCCGGCGCGATGGCGGCCTTTGATGCGGCCCTGGCCCCGGCGTTTGGCGGCAGAGGGGCTGATACCACTGAGGAGAATATCCAGTCACGCACGCGCGGGCTTATATTGATGGCGATGTCCAATAAATTTGGCCACATGCTGCTGACCACCGGCAATAAGTCTGAAATGTCGGTGGGGTATGCAACGCTCTACGGCGATATGTGCGGCGGTTATTCGGTGCTGAAGGATGTTTATAAAACCACCGTGTTTGAGCTGTGCCGCTGGCGCAATGCGCATTTTCCCACCGGGGGACTGGGTCCAAAAGGGGCGGTGATGCCAGAGCGGGTGATTACCAAACCGCCCTCGGCTGAGCTGAAGGACAATCAGACTGATCAGGACTCCCTGCCGCCTTACGAAATTCTGGATGGGATTTTGCAGCGTTTGGTTGAGGGTGAGGCTTCCATCGACTCGGTGGTGGCGGACGGGTTTGAGCGGGCAACGGCGGTGCGGGTGTGGAAAATGCTGGACAGGGCAGAGTATAAACGCCGCCAGGCCCCGCCGGGTGTAAAGATCACACGCCGGGCATTTGGGCGGGACCGGCGCTATCCAATGACCAACGGGTTTACCAATTTGGTAAAATAGCCGCCAAAAATATGACAAAGCCATCAATCTTCGCTGCGTTGCGTAAAAACACTAACGTTTTTTGTCAGTTGATGTATGTAGAGGGTTGGCCGTGGTGAGTCGCGGCTGAGAACTGTGACCGTCGGCGGAAGCCCGGGTTTGATGATTAACGAGGGGTTCTGCCTGTATGCCGACGGCCTATTCGACCGAAGACCTGGAACAAGTGTTTGATGCGCCCCTGCTTCGGCGGGGCCGGACACTGAATTTCCTGGAAGCGGTGCAGGTGCGTCTGGACGGCGACACCATTACCGGCACGGTGGATGACAAGGGCGAACTGCGCCATGTGAGCCTGAGCCCAACCCTGATGGGTCGGCGGGTATCCTTCGCGGAACGCCATTGTGATTGCGGGCAGTTACGCTGCGCCCATATGACCGCCACCGCGATTGCCGCGATGAATAAATTTGCCGCCCTGCAAAAACCAAAGCCGGCGCCGGAAGTGATAATACCGGCATATGATCCGCAGCAGCCGCGGCAGTTTGCACAATCACCGCCGAAGATTCGCCCGCAGGGCCGCCGCGCCAAAGCGGCGGTCATTGTGGCCCCGCTGACCGCGCCTGAGGTGAACGGCGTGGTGCTGGAGCGCCCGGCAACGCCGGTTTTGCGGCTGCGACGGGTTTATGCGCCTGATGAATTTGGCCGCCAACGGCTGATTGACGTGCTGACGCTGGATTTTGATTATGGCGGCGTGGTGGTGGATGGGGCGGATGATAATGCCTTTATTCGGATAAAATCCCCCACCGGGCCGGTGTTTATCCGGCGCGACCAAACGGCTGAGGCGGCAGCGCTGGATGAGTTGCGGCCTGATAATTTTGTGCAGATGCGCGTGAGCGATGGCAAAGCCGCCCGGGGTCAGCGCGTTTTGGTATTTCGTGGGCAGGAAGCCTCGGCCATGTGGCACCATTTTGTAGCGGTGCGGGTGCCGCAATTGCAGGCGCAGGGCTGGCAAACCAATATTGATGAGAATTTCGGGCCGCGTCTGGCCGAGACCATCGGCGTGCTGGATGTGCAGGTATCAGACGCTGAGAAGGGCAGCTTCTCGCTGGAATTTGGGATCGAGATTGATGGCGAGCGGCATCCGTTGCTGCCGATTTTGGAGCATTTGCTGGCGCGCGGTGGCATCGATGCCGCCCAGATTGTGGGCGATGAGCTGATCACCAGTATGGATGACGGCCGGGTGCTGAAGCTGCCGGCTGAACGCATTCGCCGGTTGCTGGCGGTAATGGGTGACTTGATTGAAGCTGCGGGGCGCACCGCCGAGAAGGCGCTGGTGCTGCCGGTTGGCGCTGCCGCCACCGTGCTGGAACTGGAAGATGTGTTGACCACCAGTTGGCAGAACGCTGCGGCGATTGAAGCCTACGTGGATAAATTCCGGGGTGAGCCGGAGATTGTGCCGGTGGCGTTACCCGCCACATTTACCGCCACGCTACGGCCCTATCAGCAGCATGGTGTGGATTGGTTGCAGCATCTGGCCGGGCACGGGCTGGGTGGATTTTTGGCTGATGATATGGGGCTGGGTAAAACCGCTCAGACAATTGCACATATTACCGTGGAACAAGCGGCGGGGCGGCTGACCAGCCCGGCGTTAATTGTGGTGCCGACTAGCCTGGTTGCAAACTGGACGGCGGAGATAAAGAAATTCTCGCCGCGTTTGAAAGTGGTGGTGCTGCACGGTATGGAGCGCCACGAAAAGCGCGACCAGCTTGATGATGTGCAGGTGGTGATTACCACCTACACCGTGCTGACCCGTGATATTGAAGAGATGAAAGCCCTGCCCTGGCATATTGTGGTGCTGGATGAAGCCCAGGCGATTAAGAGCCCGGATGCGCGAGCGACGCGCGCGGTATGCCAGTTGGATACGCAGCATCGGGTATGTTTATCGGGCACGCCGATTGAGAATAATCTGGAAGAATTATGGTCGCAGTTTGCATTTTTGATGCCGGGGCTGCTGGGAGACCGCCGAGGGTTTACCAAGCGTTTCCGCACGCCGATTGAGAAGAATAACGACCCTACCTGTCGCGCACAGCTGATCCAGCGCATTCAGCCTTTCATTTTGCGCCGAACCAAAGCCGAAGTGGCGACTGAGTTGCCACCGAAACATACCATCTTGCGGCGGATTACGCTGGCACCTGACCAACGCGAGTTGTATGAGACCATTCGCGGCACGCTGTATGAAACCGTGCGTGAACAAGTGGCGGAACGCACGCTGGCGCAGAGCCGGATTATTGTGCTCGATGCATTGTTGAAGTTGCGGCAAGCCTGTTGTGACCCGCGTCTGGTGAAATTGGCTTCGGCGCGTAATGTGGAAACTTCCGCCAAGTTGGAAGATTTGCTGGAGATGCTGAATGAGCTGATCCCGGAAGGGCGGCGGATTTTGCTGTTCTCGCAGTTTACTTCGATGCTGGATCTGATCAAGCCGCGTTTGCATGAGGCGGGGATTAAGTTTGTTGAGCTGCGCGGCGATACGCGTGACCGCGCTGAGCCGGTGCGCAGTTTTGAGGCCGGCGAAGTACCGTTGTTTTTGATCTCACTGAAGGCTGGTGGACGCGGATTGAATTTGACCTCGGCTGATACGGTGATTCATTACGACCCCTGGTGGAACCCGGCAGTGGAGAATCAGGCGTCGGACCGGGCGCACCGGATCGGGCAAACAAAATCAGTGTTTGTTTATAAGCTGATTGCGGTGGACACGGTCGAGGAGCGGATTTTGGAATTGCAGCAGCGTAAGGCTGAACTTGCCAGTATCGCGTTTAATGAATCCTCAGGTGGGTTGGCGTTTGACTTTAATGATATCAACTTCCTGTTCGGGCAGGCCCCGGAAAATCAGGCGGAAGCTGCTTAAGGGCGCATGGGGAAGCTGGTTTGGCTGGCATCGTATCCAAAATCAGGCAACACTTGGTTGCGGGCGTTTCTGCATAATTTCATTGCTGAGCCCGAGACTCCCTATAGCATTAATGCGCTGACGGATTTTTCGGCGGTGGAATCAGCCGCGGTGTTTTTTGCGCCCTATGATCCACGTCCGGCTTCGCGCTACAGCACGATAGATGTGCAACGGCTGCGCCCCAGGGTGCATGCGGATTTGATGGCGCTGCATGAGGATTTGGTGTTTATCAAAACTCACAATGCGGCGCTGAAGATTCATGATATTGAGCTGTGCACGCCGGAGGTTTCGGCAGGTGCTATTTATCTGCTGCGCGACCCGCGCGACGTAGCGGTTTCATATGCTCGCTACACCGGCCAGAGCATCGACCAGACGATTACCTTTATGGGTAAGTCAGGTGCTGCCAACCGCGGCACGGAAACTCAGGTGTTTGAGTTTTTAAGCTCCTGGTCAGCGCATGTGCGGTCTTGGGCCATGCGGCCAAAGACTTTGGTGGTGCGCTATGAGGATTTACTGAGCGCACCGGAAACGGCGTTTGGCGCGATTATTTCGTATCTGGGCGATGCGCCGGAGACGCAGCGACTGAGAAAAGCGATTGCATTCAGCCGGTTCGAGGTTTTGGCTGGGCAAGAAGGTGTGGGTGGCTACGCGGCGCACGCGCCTGGCGCAGCATCAGCATTTTTCAGGGCTGGGCAGGCCGGCGGATGGCGGGAGATTTTATCGCCAGCACAAGCCAGACAAATTGCCACAGACCACGCCGCGGTGATGCAGCAGTTTGGGTATTTGGGCTGAAACACCGCCCCGGAGAGGTTCCCACCTGCGTGGAATGATGAGCTCGGTGGGTTAAACTGGCGCGGCGGCGGCCGGCATCAGCATCGGGGCGCCCACGAAAGGTGCCTGAACGATGCGATAATTTTCAGCGTTCGAGAATAGCTCCCGCAACAACTGGTTGTTCAGGCCATGGCCGGTACGGTTGCCGAAAAACCGGCCGGAAACCGGGGTGCCTGACAGCGCCAAATCACCCACCACATCCAGCAATTTATGGCGGACGAATTCATCCTGCCAGCGCAGACCGTCAGGGTTCAGGATTTTGTCGCCGTCCACCACAATGGCGTTGGCAAGGCTGCCGCCGCGGGCCAGGCCCATACTGCGCAGAGCTTCTACTTCCGCCGCCATGGTGAAGGTGCGGGCTGGGGCGAGGTCGCTCGCGAAAGTTTCAGCCGTCAGGCTGAGGTTAAGCGCCTGCCGACCAATAGCGGGGGCGGCAAAGTCGATCGCCAGCGAAAGATCGAGGCCGGTGGCGGGATAGGCGCTGGATTGGTGGGGGCGGAGTTCGGCAAACGCCTCGCCCTGGCTGACGCGCACGGTGCGCAGAACCTCGATGTATTCGCGGGCACCACCATGCTCGGAGATACCAGCGCTCTCGATCAGGAACAGGAACGGTGCGGCTGAGCCATCCAGGATCGGCAGTTCAGCGGCATCAACCTCGATGATCAGATCATCAATCCGGCAGGCGGCCAGAGCGGCCATCAGATGCTCAATGGTGCCGACGCGGGCTGCCGGGTTTTCCGCCAGGCTGACCACCGTGCAAAGCCGGGTGTCGGTGACATGATCGTATAAAGCGGGGATGGTAACATTCAGGTCGGTGCGATGAAACACAATGCCGGTGCCAACTGGGGCCGGGCGCAGGTTCAAGGAAACATCAAGACCGCTATGCAACCCGGCCCCTACGCAACCGATGGCGGATTTGAGGGTACGGCGTGGAACAGCGCCCTCAGTTGCGCCAAAATTTACCCGGTTACGCAGATACGACATTGATTAACCCAATATTCATGATGCCGCACATTAGTAGAGGCGGGGGGTCACGGCCAGTCAATGATTATTACCGATTATTACCATACAACTCATTGTTTTATTCACATTATTCTGCGGTTTGTTCAAGCTCTGTATCGTGAAACCGGCCATAGTCGATCATCAGGTCGCCGTTCGGCTTGCGCTCGATAACATCGATGAAACGATGTCCAACCCGTAAATCTTCAGCGCCATACACATGGCGGGCATAAATGCTGGCGCTCAACGTGTCATCGATGCCGGAGAATGAGCAGATGATGACGTTGCCGTCAGCCGCGATTTTATGGGCATCTTTGCCAAACAACGGGCTCTCCGAGGTGATTTTATGCATAACCACCCAACTGAGGGCGAACACTGGCGAGGCGTCGCGTTCGAGCTTTAAATTCACCATTTTCCGCATCACACCGCCGTCTTCCTCGGTTTCATCGCGGGTGATCGTCACGGACATCCTTGCTTCAGCAATCTGGTTGCGGCGCTCATTCACGATCCGGAACATCAAGGTAGGGGTGCCTTGATAGCGCCGGATGATAATGGATTTGCTGAATAAAACCCGTGCCTGCGGGCGCGATAGCCGGGCAAATAGAATGCCGGTGGCAAGAGCCGTGGCAAGCAGGCCGATGAGAGATTCAACCGAAGATGCAAAATTGGCGGCCACCGAGACCGGATAGATGGCACCGTAGCCGGTGGTGGACAGTGTTTGAACCGAGAAAAAGAAAGCCCCCAGCACAGTATCGGCCCGCACGCCCTGCAGGCCGCCAGTGAACGCATAAATCCCTGTAAATACGATGTTTATTGCCAAAAACACCAGCGCCAGTAAGCCCAGCAGCAGAGGCAGCGGCACGGTCATCAAGGTATGGTAGGCGTCCGCCAAACCGCGTCGGGCGACACCACGACGCTCGATGCTCCGCAAAGCCGCCGCCGAAAGTGGCGGCGGACGGGGTTTTTTAGGTTTGGCGGCGCGGGCTATGAGTTGGAACGGCGTAGAAACGCCGGAATTTCCAGCTCCACCTCATCAATTTGCCCAGAGCGGACGGGGGCGCGGCCAAATACCGGAATCGGCGCTTCAAAATCCGACTCCGAGCGCGGTGCGACCGGGGAAATCACCGGCTCACGATGAGACGTCGCTCGCGGCTGAACCGGCGGTGCGGGTTCCTCGGCGGCACCACCAAAAACGCGGCTGAACAGGCTGGGCCGCTTCTGCGGTTCCGGCACCGGCGGGCGGACACTCTCATAGCGAATGGTGGCAGCCGGAGGTGGGGTTGGGGGGCGGGACGGACGCTTTTCGACCGGTTCTTCCAACTCAAACCGCGCGGGCTCAGCGCTCTGATAAGCGGTGGAAATCAAAGGTTTAGTGGGAGCCTGCGGAATATAGCCAGCACCCTGCTGGAACATTTCAGGGGCATGCGGTTGCGGGGCTTGCTGTGGCTGGGAAATTTGCGAAGCCGGCCCAACAGCTTGTTGAACATGCGGCGGGAATGCCACTGGTTCAGCCACACCGCCGCCGACCACCTGGAATTTTGGCATTTGCGAACTGGCGGGGGCGGAACTGTCTATGCCGGTGGCAACCACGGAAATACGGATATGACCAGCCAGATTTTCATCAAGCGCCATACCAACCATGATGTTGGCATCTTCATCAACTTCCTCGCGGATCCGGTTCGCGGCCTGATCCATTTCAAACAAGGTGATATCGGAGCCGCCGGTGATGTTAATCAACAGGCCGCGCGCACCTTTCATGTTGGTATCTTCGAGCAGCGGGTTGCTGATGGCGGACTCGGCGGCGCGCATGGCACGGTCTTCGCCGGTTGCCTCGCCGGTGCCCATCATGGCTTTGCCCATTTCGGCCATTACTGAACGAATATCGGCGTAATCCAGGTTGATCAGACCGGGCAGCACCATCAAATCAGTGACGCCACGCACGCCCATATAGAGCACGTTGTCGGCCATCTCGAAGGCTTCTTTCCAGCCAGTGCGTTCATTGGCAACTTTGAAGAGATTCTGGTTAGGAATCACGATCAGCGTATCAACATAGGCCTGCAGTTCAGAGATACCTTCTTCGGCCAGGCGCATACGCTTTTTGCCCTCGAAGCCGAACGGCTTGGTAACGACGCCAATGGTGAGAATGTTGCGCTCGCGGGCCATACGGGCAATGACCGGCGCTGCCCCGGTACCGGTGCCACCGCCCATGCCGGCGGTGATGAACACCATGTGGGTGTTTTCAAGGTGCCGGGCCAGATCATCGTTGGCTTCATCGGCGGAGGCCTTGCCCACTTCTGGGCGGCCACCAGCACCGTTGCCTTGCGTGATATGCGGCCCAAGCTGGATGCGGCGCTCGGCGCGCGATAGCTGCAATGACTGCGCGTCAGTGTTAGCCACGACGAAATCAACGCCCGGCAGGTTCAACGCGATCATGTTATTCACCGCGTTGGTGCCACCACCGCCGACACCGATGACGGTGATTCGCGGCGTGAAATCCGTATGCGCGGTCTTCGGAATCGTCAGGTTGAGGGTCATTGGTCAGTCTCCTTAATTCGTAGCGGTAAAGAACGCTTCGATTTCATGTCAAACAAGAAATGCAGGTTTCGGCACTTAAACGCGGTCTTTCAGAAAATTAACGAATCGGCTGAACCAGCCGGAGCTTTGCTCGCCGTCGAAGTCGATGTCGTGCATGGTCTGGCCATCACCGGTGGCGAAGGCCAGCAAGCCCGCGAGGGTGGCGAAGTTGGGGGCGGTCGCGGAATCAGGCAGGCCAACCATGGCATTGGGTTTGCCAAGCCGGACGTTACGGTCAAGCATTTGTGCCGCCATTTCGCGCACGCCGCCAAGTTGTGAAGCGCCACCCGTCAGCACCACGCGGTTGCCGCCAGCACCGGCGATGCCGGCGGTTTCCAGCCGGTCTTTTACCAATTCGAAAATCTCTTCCATGCGCGGGCGGATGACACTGATGAGCAGGCTGCGGGGGATTTTGGCGATTTGATTCTCATCCTCGCCCACCTGCGGCACCGGCAGCAATTCACGCTCGTCATCGGGGCTGCCTTGCACATTGCCATACAGCGCCTTCAGGCGTTCAGCGTGCGCAACGGACGTTGAGAGCATGCGCGCGATATCATTGGTGACATGCATGCCGCCGATGGGAATTTGCGCGGTGTGCAACAATTGGCCCTCAGAAAACACCGCCATGCTGGTGGTGCCGCCGCCCATGTCAATCACCGTGGCGCCGAGCTCACGCTCATCACCCACCAAAGTCGCAAGGCCCGATGCCATCGGGGCTGAAACCAAAGCCGAAATATCAAGTTCACCCCGCGAAAGACAGGCGGCCAAAGTGCGCAAGGCGGTGTTGCCGGCATCAATCACATGCAGCTGGGCTGTTAATGTATCACAAAATAATCCACGCGGGTCAGTCACACCTGATGTTGCATCGGTTGAGAAGTTCAAAGGCAGGGCATGGATGGTTTCACGCCCTTCAGCCTGAGCCCGGTGGCGGGCCTCGCGCACCACACGGCGGATATCATCAGCGATGACCGCGCGGCCATCAACGGGCCATTGCACGTTGAACAGCCGGCTTTCGGGCTGACCACAGGAGAGATTGACAATGACGCTTTTGAGCCGTGTGTCAGCCATATCCTCAGCTGCGCCCACGGCGGCGCGGATGGCTTTTTCAGCCTCCTCAAGATCAACGATCCCGCCTGATTTTACCCCCCTGCCCTTTTGCCAGCCAAAGCCAAGAGCCCTGAGCCTGCCATCAGATTCCGCACGACCGATAAGGCAGGCGATTTTGGTTGAACCAATATCAAGCACACCAAAGGGGCCAGAACGAATGGCGCGCGGGCGCGGTGTTTCATCAGCGAGCATACGAATGCTGCGTTCTGGCGGCGGCGTGCGGCGCGATAGATCGTTCATTGGCATGGGTTCCTCATGGATGACCAGCTGCATTGCCAGGAGGTGATGCGCCGTCCTTGGAATAAGGATGCACCACCATACGGCCGGGCAGACGCATATCAATCGCTTCAACAGGGCGGTCGAGCAACTGCAGACTGGTTTGCAATCTGGCAAGCTGGACCAAGGCCGTTTGCACGTCGTTCATCGGCAGTTTGATGACTGCCTGGTCTTTCAGCGTTAAATTCCAGCGCAGACCATCCACCCATTCAGCCGCCACGATACGCTGATTAATGCTGGGGAAGGCGTTAAGTTGAGCTTGCAAGGCCGCAGCATGTTGCGCGGCACCCTGGCCTACCACCAGCAGCAGATCGGGGTCTTGGCGTTTAACTTCGACGGCATTTTGATTGGCAATGATGTTACCTGACCTATCAATGAGCGCATATTGCGCTGACGCCCCCGAACCCGACTGCCAAATCGCAAAGGCAGCCCGCTGTGTAATGGTGACAATGAGAGTTGCTGGCAACTCACGCTCAATGACTGCAGATCGCACAGAGCCAACCTGAGCAACACGCTGCGCCGCATCCTTAATTGACACGCCGAAGATAGGGTCACCAGGGCTTATGCCGAGGGCAGCCTGGATGGCCGGCCGCGCGCCATCATCAGCGCCGGAAATTTTGATGTTGGCAACCCTGAATCCAGCTGCCGCCGCCAAGCGAGCAAAGCTAGAACTGCTATGCAAGGGCGCAATTTTAGCCGGTGCCGCCGGAATGGCGCGGACCGCCTGCGCGACAAATGCCACAGCAAAAATGCCTGCCAGCACCCACAACCCCGGCTTGATGCTACGCTTGACACGCCGGAAAAACAGTGTGCGGGTTTTGAGGCGATCCTGCGTTGTAAGGGGCTTTTTACTTTTTACCTTGGCCGCGGGGCGAGGCGTGGCGCGCAGAGGCGCATTGGCGCTGCTTAAACGCGACATGCTGCGTGCTCCACCATCCACTTACAAAGTGCTGAAAATGACATGCCCAGATGACCAGCTTGTTCGGGCAATAACGAGGTGGCGGTCATGCCGGGTTGGGTGTTAACTTCAAGCAGCACCAGCCGACCAGTTGCATCATCATAACGTAAATCGGCGCGCGTCGCACCCCGGCATCCCAGGGCCTGATGCGCGGCCAACGCGATATCCATGGCACGCCGGGAAATTTCAGATGGAATTTCGGCTGGCACAACATGACGCGAGCCGCCATGCGAATATTTGGCGTGGTAGTCGTAGAATGCCTCGCCCGAGAGAATTTCAGTGACCATCAAGGCATGGTCGCCCAGCACACCAACGGTGAGTTCACGCCCTGGAATATATTGCTCAACCATCGCCGGGCCAAAATTCCAGGCTGCAACAATTTCAGCATTGCGGTTATCGCCCGGGCGCACGATTGAAACACCCACCGATGAGCCTTCATTAACCGGTTTGACCACGTAAGGTGGCGGCAGCGGGTCATGGTCGGCGAGTTCGGCGATTTGGATAATGCGGTGCGGGGCCACGGGCAGGCCGGCATGCGCGAATACTGCTTTTGCTGCGGCTTTATCCATGGCCAGCGCCGAGGCGCGCACACCTGAATGGGTGTAGGGAATACCGAGATAATCCAGAATGCCTTGAATGGTGCCGTCCTCACCAAAGCGGCCATGCAAAGCATTAAACACCACATCGGGTGCCGGCGTTAAGTCTGCGATGAGCGCTTGCACGTTAAATGTTACATCAATGGGCGTGACTTCATAGCCGGCTTCGCGCAGGGCCTCGACCACCTGACGGCCCGACCGCAGGCTAACTTCACGTTCGGCGGACATGCCGCCATGCAGGACTGCGACGCGGGTCATGCTGGAATTCCAATTCGTTTAATTTCCCAATGCAATGAAACACCCGAGGTTTCCGCGACACGACGGCGTACGTCCTCGCCCAGACCTTCAAGGTCAGCGGCGGTGGCATCGCCATTATTTAGCATGAAATTGCAATGAAGTTCTGATACCTGCGCGCCGCCGCGCCGCAGACCGCGGCAACCGGCGGCATCGATCAACTCCCAGGCTTTCATGTCGGGAGGGTTGGCAAAAGTAGAACCACCGGTGCGGGCACGGGTAGGTTGGGTTAGCTCACGGCTGGCTTTAATGTCGGCCATTCGGGCGGCGATGGTTTTGAAATCTCCCGCGTGCGTGAGGAAGCGGGCACGACTAACGACAGCACCCGGAGGCAGGTTAGAACGGCGATACGAGAGCGAGAGGTCGTTAGCCGTGAGACGCAACAACTCGCCCGAGCGGGTAATGATCTCAGCCCAGTCGAGAACATTTGCGATGTCGCCGCCGTAGGCGCCAGCGTTCATGGCCACCGCGCCGCCAACGGTGCCGGGTATGCCTGAGAGAAATTCAAGCCCGGTGCGTCCGGCGCCAGCGGCGGTTTCAGCCACCGTGGAATCAAGGGCCGCGGCACCCGCCACGATAGCGTTATCTTCAATGATAATATCATTGAAACCACGGGCCAATTTGATAACAACGCCCGCAATGCCACCATCGCGGACAATGAGGTTTGAGGCGGCACCAATCACAGTAACTGGCATTTCCAGCGGCAGCTTACGCAGTAAGTCGGCAAGGTCCGCAGCGTCAGCGGGGCGTACTAAAAATTCAGCAGCACCGCCGACGCGAAACCATGTGGCCGGGCCGAGAACCACGGACTCTTGAATCCGTCCACGGATGGCGGGGATTTCAAGTGTCGCCATCATCGTGGGGCACCGCTGCGTTTTGCAGCGCCTTGCAGAGACTTTAGTTCCTCGGGCAGAGCATTGGCCCAGGTTGTGATGTTGCCGGCACCTAGGCAGATGACGAAATCGCCGTGCCGGGCGATGGCGTTGACCATCTCGGCGAGATGCGAGGGGTCGCTAAGCGGCACGACCGAGCGATGGCCGCGCGCACGCAAGCCCTCAACCAAGGCATCGCGGTTAACGCCCTCGATCGGCGCTTCGCCGGCGGGGTAAACGTCAGCGACGATGACTGTACCAGCGTCATTCATGCAGGTGCAGAAATCTTCAAACAAGGTCTGCAAGCGTGAGTAGCGGTGCGGCTGCACGACAGCGATTACATCGCGCGCACCGGCTTGCCGAGCCGCTTTTAATACGGCTGAGATTTCAACAGGGTGATGGCCGTAATCATCAATGACGGTAATGCCGCCAGCCTCACCGGTGGTGGTGAAGCGGCGCTTGACACCGGCGAAGGCAGCCAGAGCCGCTTTGATTTTGGGCTCCTCAATTTCCATTTCGGCAGCCACGGCAATGGCGGCCAGAGCGTTCTGCACATTGTGGTTGCCTAACATGGGCAAGCGGAATGGCCCCATCCGGCGGGCACGGCCGGTGGCACGATCAGAGAAGCGGACCTCGAAGGTGGCACCGCTGCGGTCAGACATGATGCGTTCGGCCCGCACATCAGCTTGCGGCGAAAAACCGTAGGTTATGACACGATGATCAGATAACGCCGGGATCATTTGCTGGACGGCGGGGTGGTCAATACAAAGTACCGCAAAACCGTAGAAGGGAATGTTGGAGACGAATTGGCGGTAGCCTGCTTCCATAGCCTCGCGGGTTCCCCAATGATCAAGATGTTCAGGGTCCATGTTTGTGACGATGGTGATAACCGGGGGCAGACGCAGGAAGCTGCCGTCTGATTCATCGGCTTCAACCACCATCCAATCACCAGCGCCCAGGCGGGTGTTACTGCCGTAAGCATTGATGATGCCGCCGTTAATGACCGTGGGGTCAAACCCGGCACCCTCTAAAACCGCAGCCACCAAGCTTGTTGTTGTGGTTTTACCATGCGTGCCACCAATGGCGACGGACCATTTGAGGCGCATCAGTTCGGCAAGCATTTCAGCACGGCGCACCACCGGGATCAGCTTGCTGCGAGCGGCGACCAGTTCGACATTGTCCTTGGGTACTGCGGTGGAAATGACAACCACTTGGGTGTTACCGAGATTATCGGCGCTGTGGCCGATCGTCACGGGAATACCAATACCGCGCAGGCGCTTAACGTTCGCATTATCAGACATGTCGCTACCCTGCACGGAATATCCAAGCGTGTGCAGAACTTCAGCGATGCCCGACATGCCAATGCCGCCAATGCCGACGAAGTGGATGGTACCGATTGATAGAGGCAGTGCTCTCATAGTTTTGCTCCTGCCATGGCATTTTGTACCAGGTCTGCTAGTTTTTCGGCTGCACCAGGATGCCCTTGTATGGCGGCGGCAGCGGCGGCGGATTCGAGTGTTTGCGGGTTGTTGATCAATGTCTCGATTTTATTAGCTAAAATTTGCGGCGTTAATAAGGCTTGATCCATCCGCCATGCGGCGCCGCAGTCAGCTAAAGCATCAGCGTTGGCACGCTGGTGATCATCGATGGCGCTGGGTAGCGGGATGAATATGGCAGGCAGGCCGGCAATGGCAAGTTCCGCAACAGTTGAAGCGCCTGAGCGGGCAATGACCAAATGGGCTTGCGACAAAAGCTCCGCCACGTTATCGAAAAAAGGCGATAGAGTGGCATTGATTTTGGCGGATTGAAAAATCGCGCGTGCTTGATTGAGGTCATCTGGCCGGCATTGCTGCGTAACAACCAATCGCTCACGCAAATATTCGGGCAGTAACGCCAGAGCTGCCGGGATGAGAGTGCCGAAAGCTTTGGCGCCGAGCGAGCCGCCCATTACTAGAATTTCAATTTTGTCCACCGGGGGTTGATAGGGTTGCTGATAAAGCGCTGCGATGGTGGGCCGAACCGGGTTACCAATGACAATGGTTTTTATGCCAGCCGGAATTTTTTCGGTTTTTGCAAATGTGAGTGCAAGTTGGTCACTTACATAGGCCAGCAGACGATTGGCCCGGCCCAGAACGGCATTTTGTTCATGTAGGAAAATCACTGGGCGATGGCGCACAAAACGCGCGGCGATCACTGGCGCAATGGCAGGGTAACCGCCGAATGCCACAACCGCAGCTGGATGGAGACCAATCAGAATAGCATGGGCCTGGCGGATACCGCGCAGCAACGCCACCACGCCGCGCGCAGCACTGCCAATACTGCGCCCCGAGAGACCTGCCCCTGCTATGACATGACGCTCGGCATTTTCAAATACTGTTGAATTAAGGCCGCCAGAACGGGAATCTGTCAGCAACACAACGCGTTCACCGCGCTGCATCAACACAGCGGCCAGCGCTTCGGCTGGGAAGAAGTGCCCGCCGGTGCCGCCGGCTGCGATGATGATGGGTTTCACCTGCGGCCCTCTCATGAGTAATCCGCCAGGTGGCGCTTACGCGTGAGAGCCAAAAGGAATCCCATTTGAATTGAAATGGCCAGGACCGAGCTGCCGCCGTAAGAAATAAATGGCAGTGTCATGCCCTTGGTGGGGATGAGCGATAATGACGAAGCCATGTTGACGAAGGCTTGCAGGCCAAAACCTACAATGAGGCCACCGCCGGCCAGAACCACAAACAGATTTGGCTCGGCCAGCAAACGCACCATCGCGCGGACAACCACCACGCCAAATATCAGAATGATAAAGGCGCAGAACAACAGACCAAATTCTTCACCCGCTACAGCAAACACGAAGTCAGCGCGGGCATCCGGGAGAAAATGCTTAACCTGCCCCTCACCCGGCCCAAGGCCAAGTAAACCGCCGTTGCCGAAAGCCGAGAGGGCGGTGATGGCCTGATACGCACTGGTTTTTGTAGGGTGCCAATAAAGCATCACGCGGGTATGCACGTGCGGGATAAAGATGAAAGCGGCGACCAGGGCGCCAAGCACGATTAAGGCGGCTACGAAAACCCATTTCATATCCAGGCCATCCAGAAAGAACTGAGTGAAAATGACCATGGTGAACAGAAATGTCATGCCGATGTCGGGTTGCATTTTTAGCAGCAAGGCGGTGAGCAAAAAGAAACCTAGGGCGGCGCGCTTACCGGGAAAACCTGGCGTGCGGCGGGATTCAGCGATCAGCCAGCCGGAGATAATAATAAATGCCGGCCGTAAAAATTCACTCGGCTGAATGGTGAAGCCAGGCAGCGCGATCCAACGATGCGCGCCATCAACTTCAACACCGTGCAAAAGCGTAAAGCCGGTAAGCAGAAAAAATATGATGCCCATACCCAGTGCCGCGAGTTTCACTTGCCGCAGCGACAGCATCGACATGATCAACATAGTGACCCCCCCCATACCCAGAAAGATGATCTGCTTGATCATCGCCATTGTGTGCGGGTCAGTGATGCGCATTGTCAGCCCAGGCGTTGCTGCCAGGGCCAGCACATATCCAATGCCGATGAGCATGCTCAGCGCCAGCAAGGTAACGCGGTCAACGCTCCACCACCAGCGGCCGAGGACGGATGTGTCGGTGCGGGAAACACTCGCCATTACACAATCGCCTTTACGAGAGATGTGAAATAATCGCCGCGCTGCTCGAAACTGCTGAACTGATCAAAACTGGCGGCGGCTGGCGAAAGCAGGACAATCTCGGTTCCAGTGGCACGGGCGGCTTGGTACGCAAGCGGGACGGCATCATCAAGTGTGCCGACGATTTCGTTGGGGATGTTGTGCTTGTTTAATGCTTCTGCAAAGGATGCAGCGTCCCGGCCGATCAGAAACGCCTTGCGGATGCGCGTAAATAGCGGGGCGAGAGTTACGATGCCGCCGGCTTTGGCGATGCCACCGGCGATCCAGATGAAATGCTCGTAGCAATCCATGGCGCGCGAGGCTGCATCGGCGTTGGTGGCCTTACTGTCGTTGATGAAGCGGATGCCGTGAATGGTGGCAATTTGCGCTTGCCGGTGGGGTAGCCCGGGATAGGTACGGATACCCTCGGCGATAGCGGCCTCGGAAACACGCAAGGCCCTGGCTGCGGCTGTTGCTGCGGCGGCATTTTGGGCGTTGTGAGCGCCTGGCAGAGCGCGGGTTTCGCCAACGATGTGGGTTTTCGAAGAGATTTCAACGACTTTGGCCGGTTGTGTATGCAACCATGACGCCATGGCGCGGGATTCAGAATCGTCCATGCCGATGATTGCCGTACCATTTGCATCCTGACGCGAAAAAATTTCGCGTTTGGCTAAGGCGTAGCCGCTCATGTCGCCGTGGCGGTCAAGATGGTCGGGCGAGAGATTCAACATGATCGCGACATCGAAGCGGGTTTCAACGAGACGCTCCAACATGTAGCTTGACATCTCCAGGACATACACGCCGTTGTCAGGCAATAATGGTAATGACAGCGCCGCCGGCCCAAGATTGGCACCCGCAGCGTGTGGGATTTTCGCGACATCCAAAATATGCGCGAGCAGCGCTGTGGTGGTGGACTTACCGTTAGTGCCGGTAATGCCAACGAATTTTGCCTTGCTGCCAGAACCACGAACCGCGCGATACAGCAGCTCAACGTCGGTAAGGATAGGGATATGATTGGCCAAGCACCAGGCGGCCTCAGGGTGCGGGGCGGGCAATTTATGCGGAATGCCGGGCGATAGCACCAGCGCATCGAGCGGCTTGCTGATATCATGCGGGCGCATCACGGTGAAGCCTTCGGCGCCGTCACGTGAGGGGGCAAAATCGTCCCACACGTAAACTTCCGCACCTAACGATTTTAACGCCCGTGCGGCTGGCAGGCCGGCCTTGCCGAGCCCCACAACGGCGAACCGCTGGTTATGAAAAACCTGAGCGAAGTTCATCGGATTTTCAGGGTGGCTAACCCTGCCAATGCGAGAATCATCGCGATGATCCAAAAGCGGATGACGATGGTGGGTTCTGCCCAGCCTTTTTTCTCAAAATGGTGATGCAAAGGCGCCATTAAAAATACTCGGCGGCCGGTGCGCTTGTACCAAAACACTTGAACAATCACTGAGATGGTTTCGACGACAAACAAGCCACCAACGATTGCCAGCACAATTTCATTTTTGGTAGCCACGGCGACGGCACCGAGGGCACCGCCTAATGAGAGGCTGCCGGTGTCGCCCATGAAGACGGCGGCAGGTGGCGCATTGAACCAGAGAAACCCAAGACCGGCACCCATCAGGGCGGAGAGAAATACCGTGAGTTCACCAGCACCCGAGATGAAGTTGATTTGTAGGTAGCCTGCGAAAATCCGGTTGCCGACCAGATAGGCGATAAGCGCAAATACGCCAGCGGCGATGATGGTGGGGACGATGGCTAAGCCGTCAAGCCCGTCTGTGAGGTTGACGGAGTTTGAAGCGCCCATGAGTACGACCATGCCGACCAGGGGGAATAAAAAGCCAAACGGGATCATCAGGTTTTTGAAAAGTGGTACGGCCAGTTCGGTGCTGAGCGGGGCCGGCATGAGTGCTGTAATCCAAACCGCAGCAAGCAGACCGATGCCAGCTTGCACCACCAGCTTGACCCGACCCGGGACGCCCTTGGTGTTGCGCTTGGTCAGCTTCAAATAATCATCGGCAAAACCCAGAGCGCCGTAGCCGAGTGTTACAAATAATGTTGCCCAGACGTAACCATTATCGAGGTCAGCCCAAATGAGCGTTGAAACACTCAGCGCCATCAGGATCAGCACGCCACCCATGGTGGGTGTGCCTTTTTTCTCGATCAGGTGACGCTCGGGGCCGTCGAGCCGGATAGGCTGGCCGTGGCGCTGCATGGATTTGAGCATGCGGATGAGTTTGGGGCCAAACCAAAAACTGACGATCAGCGCGGTCATGCAGGCGCCGCCTGCACGGAAGGTGATGTAGCGGAACAGGTTAAAAAAATGTACCGACCCAGAGAGCGGCAGAAGAAGACCATAGAGCATCAGTACGGCCCCTCAAGCAGTGCGATAACATCGCGCATCCGGCTGCCGTAACTGCCTTTTACTAACACTGCATCATTATGGCGCAAAGCTGATTTCACAATTGGGGCGAGTGCCGCCGCCGTGGGAGCATGGGCACCGCGGCGGTCAGTGGGGAGTGTTTCAAACAACCGCCCCATCATGTCACCACAGGTAAAAACATGGTCAGCATATTGTAGAACATCATCACGCAACGCGAGATGCTCAACTTCTGCCTGGTCACCCAGTTCCAAAATATCGCCCAGCACGGCAATTTTGCGGCCTGGCTGCAAAGCGAGCACTTCAAGTGCCGCGCGAATGGAGGCCGCCGAGGCATTGTAGCTCTCATCCAGCAAATAGACCCGGTGGCCGCCGATATTGATGATATGGCGCAAGCCACGGCCCGAAACCGGCATAAATGCCTCGATTTTTTCAGCAGCTTTGACAACATCCAAACCGATGGCATGGCAGGCCGCCAAGGCGGCGATCGCGTTCATGGCCATATGCCGGCCCGGCGCACCGAGGATGAATTCAACTTTGATGCCTGCAACAATGGCTTTGACATCGCATGAAACCGGGTCACTTTCAGCCGACAGGAGGCGTGCCTCGGCAAACTCACCTTCGCCAAAACTGAACTGCGGCAGCCCCGCAGGCACCAGCGCCGAGAGAGCTACGTGAAACCGCGAATCATAGGGAATGATGGCGGTGCCGCCAGCGCGCAAACCTTGAAAGATTGAGGCTTTTTCAAGCATGATCGCTTCGATACTGCCCATCAGACCGACATGGGCGCGCTCGATGCTGGTGATAATGGCGGCATCCGGGCTGGCAAGTTTGGCGAGCGGCAAAATCTCACCGGGGTGATTCATGCCCAGTTCCAGCACCGCAAAAGCGGTTTCGCGCGGCATGCGGGCCAGGGTGAGCGGCACGCCGATATGGTTGTTAAAGGACGCTTCGGCGGCGTGCGTCAGCCCGAAACCTCCCAAGATACGCCGCAGCATTTCCTTGGTGGTGGTTTTGCCAACGCTGCCGGTGACGGCAATGAGTTTGGCAGGGCAACGGGCGCGGGCGGCAGAGCCCAGGCTGTTGAGTGCGGCCAAGGTGTCGGGCACGCGCAGTTGCGAACCGCCGGTGACATCGCGGGAAACCAAGGCACCCGCGGCACCTTTGGCAAAGGCATCAGCCACGAAATCATGGCCATCGCGCTCGGCTTGCAAGGCCACGAATAAATCGCCGGGCTGCAGGCTACGGGTATCAATGGAAATGCCGGTAACGGCAAAGCCAGGGTCATGGCTGCCAACCGCTTTGGCTAATTCATCGGCGCGCCACAGTGTCATGGCCGGTTCACCAGAGCGCGGATGACATCGGCATCGTCAAATGGGTGAATTTCAGTGCCGATAGTCTGGCCTTGTTCATGGCCCTTGCCGGCCACCACCAGCACGTCGCCCTCACCTAGCAGGTTAAGCCCGGCGGCAATGGCGGCACCGCGCCCGGCGATTTCAATGCCACCTGGGCAAGCGGCCAGAATGGCGGCGCGGATGGCAGCGGGGTTTTCAGTGCGCGGGTTATCATCAGTGATGATGGCGACATCAGCGAATTTGGCGGCGGCGGCACCCATTAGCGGCCGCTTGCCGGTATCGCGGTCACCGCCGGCGCCAAACACAATTACCAGTCTACCAACGGCATGCGGGCGCAGTGCTTGCAAAACCCGCTCAATGGCATCAGGCGTGTGGGCGTAATCAACGTACGCTGCCGCACCGTTTGGTAAGATGGCGGCACATTCCAGGCGGCCCCGCACGCCTTGCAGTTTTGGTGCGTACGACCAGGCGTTTGGAATGCCGATGGCTTGCGCCAAGGCGGCGGCCAGCACAGCGTTGTCGGCCTGAAAACGTCCCGGCAAGTTGAGCATTTCAGTCGGCCGCCCGCCGGGCAGATTGGCAGTGACCAGCTGGCCGCCTGGCAGCGCCTTGGCGTCAGCCACACTGACCAATCGCAAATTCAGGCCACGCCGGACGGAAATATCACGGATGGCAGCCAGAGTTTCCTTGTCCATATCAGCCATTGCCACCGCCGGTGCGCCGGGCGGTAACAGCCGCCCGAACAGCCGCAGTTTGGCAGCACGGTAGGCAGCGATGCTGCCGTGATAGTCCAGATGATCCCGGGTTAGGTTGGTGAAACCGGCGGCGGTGAGCTTCAGGCCATCCAGGCGGCTTTGCTCCAAACCATGCGAGGAGGCTTCGAGTGCGGCGTGGGTGATGCCGTGGGCGGCAAGGTCCGCCAGGGTGTTGGCTAAAGTTACGGCATCGGGGGTGGTGAGTGTGTCGGCATGCGGCAAACCTTGCGCGATCACGCCCAATGTGCCGAGCGAGGCGGCGTGGTGGCCCGATAAAGTGAGGATCTGGCGCAGGAAATCGACCGTGCTGGTTTTACCGTTGGTGCCGGTCACCGCCACCAGGGTTTCTGGCATCGGGCCGGCCAGCTCGGCGGCGATCATGGCGAGGCGCGTGCGCGGGGTGGCATCCGTGAGGAGCGGGCGTTCGGGCACGCCGACAGGCCACGCGGTGCCGAGCGGTGCCAAAACGGCGCAAGCCCCGCGCGCCACCGCATCGGCGATAAATTCACGGCCATCCAGCTTCACACCCGGCAGAGCCGCGAACACGAAGCCCGGCTGGACGGAGCGGCTATCAGCGGTGATGCCTCGGATGTTCATGCCCATCAGCTCAATTGTTCGCAACTTCAACACTCTGTATTTTGGTAGCCCGCACCGTACGCTTCACACTCGAGTCCCCCGGCACCGCATGCGCCGGGCGTTGCGAAACATTATGCGTGTCGGAAATCAAGGCACTCGGATGCCCGGTTTTTGCTGGGCTGGCTCCCGGGGGGGTTTCACCCAGTAGCTGATAAGCAAATGCGTTGGCGCCCGCAGGCAGCGGATGGCCCGGCCCGAGTGCTGCCTGCCCAGGTGGCGCGGCGGGGTTCATCGGCACTGTCAAGGAAGCGTCAAGGGCTGCCAGCGTGTCACCGGTAGCGGGTAGAATCCCCAGCATCGGGCCGATGCGGGCGATAATCCGGCCCACCGTGGGGGCCGCAATCACCCCGCCGGTGGTGAAGCCACCCGTGGTGGAGTCAGGATGCGGTTGCAGGACCAGCACGTAAATGACGTATTGCGGGTCGTTCATCGGAAATGCCGCCATGAAGGAGGCGTTATTGGTATGCAGCAAATATTTGCCGTTCGGCCCGACCACTTGGGCGGTGCCGGTCTTGCCGCCCACCACATAACCCGGCACCGCGGCGTTTTTGCCGGTGCCCGACATCACCACGCCGGTCATCAGCTTGCGCATGATATCCGAGGTTTGCTGGCTCATCACCCGCACGCCGGTTGGCGGTGGATCATTCGGGTTCACCGCCAGCAAGGTGGGCTGATAGCGGATGCCGCCGTTTACAATCGGCAGCACACCGGTGATGAGATGCAACGGCGAGACCGCAATGCCGTTGCCGAACGAGACTGTCATGGTGGTGGAGAGGCCCCAGTTTTTGAACGAGGGGTATAAGGGCGGCTGGGCTTCCGGTAGTTGGATCGGGAGCTTATTAAAAAACCCCTGTTTTTGGTACCATTCCTGCTCAATGCGCGGCCCCAGAATGGTGGCGATCCGGGATGCGCCAATGTTGGAGGACACATCGAGAATATGCGGCACCGCCATCCACTCGTGGGCCGGCTCAAAATCAGTAATCGTGAATTTGCCAACATGCAGCGGGTGCGTGGTGTCAAAATAATCCCAGTAATGGATCATCCCAGAATCCAGCGCCATTGAGATGGTTTGCAGTTTGAACACGCTGCCTGGTTCGTAATTGCCGGTGACGCAACGGTTGAAGCGGCTGTCAGCGCTGGCGGTGCCAAGGGTGCTGGTGTCGTAATCCGGCAGGCTGACCATCGCCAGAACTTCACCGGTATGGGCGTTCATCACGATGGCGCACCCGCCGGGGGATTGGAACTCCTTAAGGGCGGCAGCGAGTTCATCATGCACAATGCCCTCGATGCCGATGTCGATCGAGAGTGCCAGCGGTGCTGGGTTGGTGGTCAGGCGGGTTTGGAAGTAGGATTCCACCCCAGCCACACCTTTGCCGCCGAGATCGATGCCGCCCAGAATATGAGCGGCAAGGTCACCCTCGGGGTAGTGGCGTTTTTCACCATTTTCAAAATTGACGCCGGGGATGCCCAGCGCATTGACGGCAAGTTCCTCAGACGGGGTCAGGCGGCGGTCAAGATAGACAAAATCCTTACCAGAGGAGAGTTTTTTCTCAGTCGTTGCAACATCTAGCCCCGGCAATACGCTGGCGAGCTTGGCGGTGGCGGCTTGCGGGTCCAACACCTGTTTGGGGTCGGCATAGAGCTCGGCGCCTGGCAGCGAAACCGCCAAAATAGTGCCGTTGCGGTCAGTAATGCTGGCCCGGCCAGGTGCTGGCGGGGTGACAGCCAGCGTGGGTTGCATGGCATCGAGCACCGCTTGCGTCGGCAAAATGGGATGAATGACGGTGGCGAGGGTGAGTTTGGCGGCCAAAACCACATACAACACGCCGAACAGCCCGGCGCACAGCAGCATCCGCTTGCGGGCTTTGTCCAATTGCGCACGGCGTTGCAAATCCGGCGCGGTGACGCGGACATGCTCCATCCGCAGCGTCGCGCCCTGCGCCGGGGCACCTTTACGGCGCGAGGGAGAGGGTGGTTCCGGGCGGAATGTGAGGGTCAATTATTTGACCCGTTGCCCGATAAAGGCCTGGGCGGCGGCAAATCAGCGGCCATTGCCAGAGCGGACACGTCACCGCCTGACGGCGGTGCTGAATGATAGACCGGTGGCGAGGCCGAATGATAGGCTGGCGGCGGCGCGACGTAGAACGAATGCACTGGGCGGGGCACCACATTATCGGCCAGTTGCGTGGACGCGACATGCGGCGGCACATGCGGGTGCGTGGTGAGCGATAGCTGATGCGGCTGGATGGCCGCGTGGTGCGGAACGACACTGGCCAGCTTGGCGGGAGCGTTGGATTTTGGCGCGGCGGGCGAAGACGCTGCTGCCAGCGCAGGAGCGGTTGTTGGGGTTGGGGCTGGGGGCGACACTGATTTAGATGGCGGTTGCGCTGGCGCTGCAACAGCAGGCAGCGGTGTGGTGGAGGCGACAACCGCTGGGGGCGGCACGGCCAGAAGGGGGGGCTCAGGCGCCACTTTGCTGGGTGGGGGCAGAATACTGCTCAGTGCCGCCAAAGTAACCATCTGCGCGGGTTTCACCGGCTGTAAATCGGTGAATTGCGCGGCCAACTGCTTTACCCTGGGTGGAGCGGTTTCCAACGCCCATTGGGCCTGCAAAACGCGGATGCGCTCCTGATCCAGCCTGGTTTGCTGCGCCACCGAGGCTAACTGGTCATCAAGCACCTGGGCACGGTGCTTGACCGCGAACATGTAAGCGCCGGAAACCGCCGCCAGGATCATGCTGAGCAGGGTTAACGGGCGGATCATGCCGCCAGCCTTTCCATGGCCCGCAGCTTGGCACTGCGCGCGCGGGGGTTGGCGCGGGCTTCGGCCTCAGAGGCCGTCACCGGGCTACCGGTGAGAAGCTTGAAATTAGGCTTCAAAGCCGGCTGCATGCTGGCCGGCGCATGGCGGGACGCACCGGGCATGCGGCCAGAAGCTTCGGCCATGAAGCGTTTAACAATGCGGTCTTCCAACGAATGAAAGCTTACCACCACCAGGCGGCCACCCGGGCTCAACATGGATGCCGCCTGCATCAAAGCAGCTTCGATGTCGGACAATTCCTCGTTCACGGCGATCCGCAGCGCCTGAAAGCTACGTGTCGCTGGATCGATCCCCGATTTGTCGGGCCTTACATGGCTGCGTATCACACTCGCCAAATCT